>NQJH01000226.1 GCA_002256685.1 Methylococcaceae bacterium NSP1-2
GCAACGCAAGTGGGATTTAAACAATGCTCGCACAAACGCGGCAAGTACATCATGAAAGTATTTTCAAATTCACCGTACATGGCTTTTTGAATGTTGTCGAAGTTGGTGTCACGCGAGCGTGATGCAAATTCAGTGCCTAAAATTTCTTCCCAATTCGGGCCGCCTTCGATTTTTTCCATGCGTTCGCCCGTGATGACGGAATAGGGGCGGGCAGTGGGCGCGTGTTTGGATTCTTTGGCAGTGTGTAAATGCTGATAATCAAAATCAAACGGTTCGTAATAATCATCAATTTCAGGCAAGTCTGGATTAGCAAAAATGTTGCGTAAAATCATCCGTTTGTTGCCTTGGCGCGGTTCTATTTTGCCGTTGATTTTGCGTACCCAGCCGCCGTTCCATTTATCCTGATTTTCCCATTGTTGGGGAAAACCAATGCCCGGCTTGGTTTCAACATTGTTAAACCAGGCGTATTCGACGCCTTCCCTGGAGGTCCAAACGTTTTTACAAGTGATTGAACAGGTGTGACAGCCGATACACTTGTCCAGATTCAAAACCATGCCAATCTGAATGTCGTAGATCGGGTTAGCGATAGCGTAACCCGACAACTGTCTGCAAAATGTCGGGTTACGCCATAGGCTAACCCGACTTACACAATTACTCAGGTTCTTCCAGCCAATCCACCTTGCTCATTTTGCGCACAATCACAAACTCATCCCGATTAGAACCGACTGTGCCGTAATAGTTAAAGCCATAACTTTGTTGCGCATAGCCGCCTATCATGTGGGTGGGTTTGACAGTGATACGCGTGACGGAATTATGAATACCACCGCGTGTGCCAGTGATTTCTGAGCCAGCCATATTGACGATTTTTTCTTGGGCGTGATACATCATGCACATGCCTTCGGGGACGCGCTGGCTGACTACCGCTCTGGCGACCAACGCGCCGTTGACGTTGTAAGCTTCTATCCAATCGTTATCTTTAATACCTACTTTCGCCGCATCGACTTCGCCCATCCACACCACAGGACCGCCGCGTGAGAGTGTAAGCAACAACAAATTGTCGGAATAGGTACTGTGTATACCCCATTTTTGATGGGGGGTGATAAAGTTCAAAACCAGTTCATCATTACCGTTGGGCTTAGTGCCTAAAATCGGTTTGATAGAACGCGTATCGACAGGGGGTTTATACACGCATAAGGTTTCACCAAACGCCCGCATCCACGAGTGGTCTTGATAAAACTGTTGGCGACCTGTCAATGTGCGCCACGGAATGCGCTCGTGAACATTGGTATAACAGGCGTTGTAACACACTTGCTCGGATTCTAAACCGCTCCACGTCGGTGAGGAGATAATCTTACGCGGCTGTGCTTGCACATCACGAAAACGGATTTTGTCATCTTCACGCGGCAGGGCTAAATGGGTATGGTCTATGCCTGTGATTTTGCTTAACGCTTGCCATGCTTTGACAGCAACATGACCGTTAGTTTCAGGCGCGAGCATTAAAATCACTTCGGTAGCATCAATATCCGATTCAATACGCGGTAAGCCTTTACTGATACCTTCTTCGGTCACTAAATAATTCAATTCGCCCAGTTGTTTGACTTCGGTTTCAGTATTCCACGCGATACCTTTGCCGCCGTTGCCGATTTTGCTGAGCAACGGTCCTACGGATGTGAACATTTTATAAGTGTTGGGATAATCGCGTTCTACTACGACTAAATTAGGCATGGTTTTATTCGGAATAGGGTCGCACTCACCTTTTTTCCAATCGCGCACGTCGAAGGCTTGCGCTAATTCGCCAGCGGTATCATGAAGGGTAGGCACGGCAACAATGTCTTTTTCTACGCCTAAATGCCCAACGGTGAGTTCTGAGAATTTTTTCGCAATACCTTTATAAATATCCCAATCAGAACGTGATTCCCACGCGGGATCAACGGCTTTGGATAAAGGATGTATGAACGGGTGCATATCTGACGTATTCAAATCATTTTTTTCATACCACGTTGCGGTAGGCAAAATAATGTCCGAATACAAGCAGGTGGTAGACATCCGAAAATCCAGCGTCACTAATAAATCCAGTTTGCCTTCGGGAGCAGTTTCATGCCAAACCACTTCTTGTGGTTTGTCGCCTGAGTCACCTAAATCTTTACCTTGCACGCCATGCTTTGTGCCTAACAAATACTTTAAGAAATATTCGTGACCTTTGCCCGATGAACCTAATAAATTAGACCGCCAGACAAACATATTGCGCGGGAAGTTTTGCGGGTTATCGGGGTCTTCACAGGACATTTTCAAACTGCCGTTTTTTAGACTCTCAACGACATAATCAGCGGGAGCTTTACCTGCCGCTTCGGCATCGCGTACCACTTGCAACGGATTCGTTTGTAATTGTGGCGCGGAGGGTAACCAACCCATGCGTTCAGCGCGGACGTTAAAATCAATCAAACTGCCTTGCCAATCTTCATGTTTTGCCAGCGGCGATAAAATTTCCTTGATGGTCAATTTTTCATAACGCCATTGGCTAGTATGACTGTAGAAAAATGAGGTACTGTTCATTTGTCTGGGCGGGCGTTTCCAATCTAAGGCAAAGGCTAACGGCAACCAACCTGTTTGTGGACGGAGTTTTTCTTGTCCCACATAATGCGCCCAACCACCGCCTGATTGACCGATACAACCGCACATCATCAACATATTAATAATGCCACGGTAGTTCATGTCCATGTGATACCAGTGATTTAAGCCCGCGCCTAAAATCACCATTGATTTACCTTTGGTTTTTTCAGCGTTAGTGGCAAATTCTCTTGCTACCGTAATGACATTTTGACGCGATACGCCTGTGATTTTTTCTTGCCACGCGGGGGTGTACGGCACATCGTCATCATAAGAACTGGCAACATTGTCACCACCTAAGCCTCTATCGATACCATAATTGGCGACCAGCAAATCAAATACCGTAGTGGTCAAGACTTCTGAACCATCAGCGAGGGTGATTTTTTTGACGGGAACATTACGACGTTGAATCGCATCGTGGGCAGAATGGGTAAAATGTGGATGCTCAGAACCCGCAAAATACGGAAAACCCACGCTAGCCACATCGTCTTTAGAGTCAATCAAACTTAAGCGTAATTGTACGGCTTGCCCGTCAGCGGTTTTTTGTTCGATATTCCATTGCCCAGATTCACCCCAACGAAAACCAATTGAACCACTGGGCGGTACAATGTGACCGCTGAGTTCATCGAATGCCACCGTTTTCCAATCGGGATTATTATCTTGCCCTAATTGACCTGAGAAATCAGACGCACGCAAAAAGCGATCCTGCACATAACAGCCGTCTTGTTCTTTCAGCAACACTAAAAATGGCAAGTCGGTGTTTTCACGGACGTATTGGGTGAAGTATTCGCTTTGGCGTTCGAGGTGAAATTCTTTCAAAATGACATGCCCGAATGCCATCGCTAACGCGGCATCGGTGCCTTGTTTGGGATGTATCCACAAATCGGCAAATTTACTGGCTTCGGAATAATCAGGGCAGACCGTGACGATTTTTGTGCCTTTGTAACGCACTTCGGTCATGAAATGCGCATCGGGTGTGCGGGTTTGCGGCACGTTTGATCCCCACATCATAATGAATCCCGCGTTATACCAATCCGCCGATTCAGGCACGTCCGTTTGTTCGCCCCATGTTTGCGGTGAAGCGGGCGGCAAATCGCAATACCAGTCATAAAAACTCATACTCACGCCGCCGATTAACGACAGATAGCGACTCCCAGCGGCATAAGACACCATCGACATCGCGGGAATCGGTGAGAAGCCAATAATTCTATCGGGACCAAAGGTTTTAGCGGTGTAAATATTGGCGGCGGCAATGATTTCATTCACTTCATTCCAGTTGGCGCGTATCAAGCCACCCATGCCCCGTTTTGATTTATATTCAGTGGCTTTTTCTGGATTTTCAACGATGGAAGCCCACGCGTCTACAGGTTCTAGCGTTTGTCGTGCTTCACGCCATAATTTCACCAGCCGTCCGCGTATCATTGGATATTTCAAACGATTAGCACTGTATAAATACCACGAATAACTTGCGCCACGCGAACAACCACGCGGCTCATGATTCGGTAAATCAGGGCGAGTGCGCGGGTAATCGGTTTGTTGCGTTTCCCACGTCACCAGTCCATTTTTAACGTAAATTTTCCAACTGCATGAACCCGTACAATTCACGCCATGCGTAGAACGCACGATTTTGTCATGCTGCCAACGCGAACGGTAGCT
>NQJH01000035.1 GCA_002256685.1 Methylococcaceae bacterium NSP1-2
TTGTTGTCTTGAATATTGATGATGTAACAGGGGTAGTGGGTTTTTAACAGACTATCAGGATGAAAGTTGTGGAGTCCAATAGCTTTAGCTATTGGCGAATCACAAAAAGCTAAAGCTTTTTAACTCCAAATTTAACCAACCTCAGTAACAGTAAGGCGTGACTTGTTGCTCATTTCCAAATTTTAAGCATCAAGACCTGCGAGGTTTTAAAAAACTCGCAGGTCTTATTCACTAAGTCACGCCGTCTGCGCGTGTTTAGCTTGTTGCTCTAATTGCTGATCTAACAAGTATTGGCTGTCTTCTAGCCAGCGAATAATAGAAATTTTCCCGGTGTTATCTTCAGCGAGAGCGGTGCAGCTTTCTACCCAATCGCCTGAATTACAATAGGTCTTACCGCCTTCCATTTCAGCAATATCGGCATGGTGAATATGCCCACAAATAATGCCATCGACATTTCTTTTTTGGGCTTCTAAGCTGAGAATGTGCTGATAATTATCCATCACCTGAATAATATTTTTTACTTTGTGTTTTAAAAACGCCGATAGCGACCAATGGCTGTTATAACCCAGCAAGTGACGTAGACTATTGAACCAGCGATTCATGTCCAATAATATTTCGTAAACCTCACCGCCAATGTAGGCTAAATTTTTATTATTACAGACAATGCTATCAAAACCATCGCCGTGGATGACCAGAAATTTACGTCCATCTTTGGTTTCATGAATTGCATCTAATTGAATATCCACGCCATTAAAGTGCATTCCCGCGTGTTTGCGTAGCTGTTCATCGTGATTACCCGGAATGTAAATAACGCGTGTACCTTTTTTCGCTTTGCTGAAAATGCGTTGCACAATGTCATTGTGCAAGGTCGGCCAGTACAAGCCCGACTTAAATTTCCACAAATCAATAATATCGCCAACTAAATATAAAGTGTCACAATCAACGTTATCGAGAAAATCGCGTAGTTGTTCCGCCTTACAACCTCTAGTCCCTAAATGCGTATCTGATAGCCAAACTGAACGATAATGTAAAGTCATGTCCGCCTGCTCCGTTAAGATTACGAAGCCAACAGCATAGCAATCAGATATGACAGTCTATTAACCGTTGCGTGACAGTTGTGTGACTGTCATTTAGCGTAATTAATCACCGAAATACACTCGCATAACTCTCTTGCTTGATGGCTGGACGTTTTAACAAGCTCTCAGAAATGGTTTTGCCGATAATATCGCGTTCTCGAATCATAATAATTTTAGCCATTGAGTTGGTTTTAAGATAGTGGGTTAAATCTGGAGTCAAAAAGCTTTAGCTTTTTACGACTCGCCAATAGCTAAAGCTATTGGACTCCACAATTTTTATCCTGATAATATAGAAAATAACAGATTTAACCCACTACCGGTTTTAAGTTCCAGCAAAATATGTCCGTTTTCTTCTTCGCTAGTTGGGGTAAAATCAATCCGCTAAACTGGCAAAGGGTTATAATAATTAATAATGGAAAATTTTTAATTGATAGGGTATCGTAAAAATTTGCCTAAGCTGATGATAATATTAAGCGTGTATCAGGAAAGAGCGAGTTTGCGAGGCGTATCGCGTATTTTTGGCGTGTCACGTCCGACCCTGACAGCGTGGTTAAAAAGGCAGAAAATTTCATGTTGATACCAAACGCTATGAAAAAAATTATCATCGATGCTTGGCAAAAAAAGCGAACCCGCATGAATGATATGAGAACCGTCGATGAATAAAATTAATGCCAGCGTTGTCATTCCTAGCCATCGTTTTGATGCGAGCAGTATGCGCCGCCTGATACTCACGGTGGATTTGTTTTTGAATCAGGGTTTTGAGGTAGTCATTGCCGATAACTCAGGTTTTATAGAAAAACAACGTCAATTACGCGCAGAATTCAATGATGCGATTGTGTTTGCTGCCACAGAAGCTGATTGCAATGCAGCGGATAATTTTTTAGCAGGGTTTGCGGCGGCAAGCGGTGACTATGTGCTGTTTGCGACCGATGATGATACCTTTCTCCCCGTTGGTGTTCAGGCGTTGGCAAATGCACTAGCCAACTCAACAGGCTGGGCTGGGTTTTGCGCACCGACCGTGTGTTACGCGCTTGAAGGCACCCGTGTGGCGGCTGTTCCGGATTTAAGCAGTGAGTCTTTGACCGAGCGATTAACACAATGGATTATTTGTGATATTGCCGTGAGTTTTTACGGTTGTTATAGCAAACGAATTTGGCAACGTTATTTTAGTTTTATTCAGCAACATCCTATTAAACTCGCCCATCACGATCAATTATTGCGCTTTATCATTGCGGATGCTGGCAATATTGCGTGTCTTAATACTGCATGGTTTGCTTATGATTACAGTAATTGGTCAAACGGGCAAACAGCGCAGAATTCTTTAGTTCATTACTATACAAAAGCGGGCTTTGATGAACGCGTGATTTATGTGCATTCTGTGCTAGAAGGGCTAGAAGGCGCGTTATGTCAATTTAAACTCGACGAATTAGCAGGGCGAGAATTTCAGTACGCCGCCATTAATGGTTGTTGGTGGCACAGTTGGCTAACACAGTTTAGACAGATGATGAATAGCCATCGAGACAGTATGAGTCCTGAGGTATGGCAGTTATTAGAGCCATTAGCGAATTATCTAACCAGTCCTGATGATGCCAATGTTTACCAAATACTCCAGCTATTGTCTGAGTTTTTGTGTGGTGTTTATGGTAGTGATGGCGGCTTGCAAGATTTTTGGTTACATAAAGCGGCGGCTAGTTTGCGCATTGATTAATGCTTAATGACAAACGCGCTTAACAGGAAAGTGACAACTAAAACAACTGCCTTTGCCTAATTCGCTAGTAATGACTAATTGTGCATCATGGCGCATTAATACATGTTTGACGATAGCTAATCCCAAACCAGTACCACTGACTTTTTCTCGACGCTTCACTTCGACGCGATAAAAACGTTCGGTGACGCGGTTAATATCAACTTTAGCAATACCCTCGCCTTGGTCTTCAACCGCTAGAATGATGTCTTCTTGGTCTGAATACCAGCGAACTTTTACTATGGAATCATTGGGTGAATATTTAAGCGCGTTGACCAATAAATTGGTAAACGCACTGCGCAGTTCTTGTTCATCCCCCATAATATTGCTATCCGCTTCTATGGTGAGTTCAATGCGTCCTGTTAAGAGTGTATCGCCTTCTCGACAAATCTGACCTAATAATGCGGGAACATTCACACAAGCGGCTTTTTTCTGTTGTGATTCAAGGCGAGTTAATAGTAATAAATCATCAACCAAATGCTGCATTCGTTCAGTTTGTCCGTGCATTTGTTGAAAAGAGCTGGTTAATATCGGGGAAAGCCCTTCATCCATATCTTGTAGGGTTTCCAGATAACCTTTTAAGACGGTTAAAGGGGTACGCAGTTCATGGGATACGTTTGCCACAAAATCTTTACGCATTCGTTCCATGATTTTTATTTGCGTCACATCTTGCGCTAATAATAGCCGTAGCCCTGCGCCATAAGGCACGATGCGGACTGATAGGGTAATATATTGGTTGACAGGGGAAGGGATAACGACGGGTTCGGTATAATTTCCTGAGTTGATATAACGAATAAATTCTGGAAACCGCACTAAGTTAGGAATACGCTGCCCTTTATCGGTTTGCTGTAAGCCAAATACATCTCGTGCGGCTTTATTTGTCCATTCAATTTCGTCATTCTTACCTAACACGACCGCTGCATCGGGTAGTGCTTCGGTGGATTGACGAAACTGGTCAATCATTTTACTGAGCTTCTTTTTACGCTTTTTGTTATTTTTTCGAATGCAATAAACATGGTAATAAATTTCTTCCCAAACACCCGTGGGCTTATGATAAGTACCACGCGCCATCGCACTCAACCATTTTTCAAAGCGGTTGATTTGAATGAGTTGATAAATAAGCAAGCCTACCGTAAGCAATAAGGTCAACTGTAAAAACCAGCCCGTTATTCCACCCGCGATAGCGACCAGAATAAACAGTAACAGTGTGGTCGTTAATTCTTTGTGCCAAACTGACATAATATTAATCTATTAGAGAGAATCGATAACCAAAACCACGCACCGTCTGTACTAACTCTTCTCGGCTGTGTTCGGCTAAAATTTTTCTTAAGCGACGAATGTGTACATCAATGGTGCGTTCTTCAATATAAACACTGCGTCCCCACACTTGGTCTAGTAACTGCGTGCGACTGTAAACTTTATCAGGATGGGTCATAAAAAACTGCATTAAGCGAAATTCAGTGGGGCTGACTTCCAATGGTTTATCACCAATACTGAGCCGATGTTGTTCGGTATCCAAGACCAAATCGCCTATCATAATGGTACTTGCACCTTGTAATTTACCGGTTCTACGCAATACAGCACGAATACGCGCGACTAATTCCTTGGGTGAAAATGGTTTAGTTATATAATCATCGGCACCAATTTCCAGTCCGCGTACTTTGTCTTCTTCTTCGCCGCGTGCGGTCAACAAAATAATAGCAATGTCTCGATACATGGGTTCTTTTTTTAACCGTCTAGCCCATTCGACACCACTGATACCGGGTAACATCCAATCCAATAGAATCAAATCAGGCAAGGCTTCATTTAACGCTTTTTGTGCTTCTTGCGCATCTGCTGCCGCAATGGGTGTAAAATCAGCCTGCTCAAGCACCATCACTAGCATAGCGCGAATAGCATCTTCATCTTCAACAACGAGAATATTACAATTGGTCATAATTCATAAGAGATAAGCTGAAATTCGATATTTTAACAGGGTACATATTACCTTTTTATGACAATAATAACCAAATCATCAAGAATCAAGATGAGTCATGCTAGACTTTTCTGCTTAACAAAAATAAGTGAATGATGAATAATGATAACCAGAGTTCACTGGGTGTTCTATCCTTTCAGCCTTTCTGCTAAGATACTAGCCCGAATTCACCCATTTCCACTAACTTTCTGAGTAATAATTATGACATTCGTAGTCACTGAAAACTGTATTAAATGTAAATTTACTGATTGTGTAGATGTATGTCCTGTCGATGTATTGACTGCACACTATGTGAGCCAGAATGTCCAGCAGGTGCAATTTTTGCTGAAGATGAATTGCCAGAAGGACAAGAACAATTCATTCAACTCAATGCTGAATTAGCTAAACAATGGCCGCTGATTACTGAGGTTCAATCACCGCTACCTGACGCTGACGAATGGAATGGTAAAGAAGGCAAGCTGGACTTTTTAGAAAGATAATAACATCAAACCTTCGAGGTTTTAAAAACCTCGAAGGTTTCTCCTGTGTGACGCTCTGGCGTAACCTCCCGCACTTACTCCTCTAAACATTATGCACGCCGAATCTTGTACTTACGTTATTTTTGGTGCTACGGGTAATCTCTCCCGTATTAAATTAATGCCAGCTCTGTATCATCTCGATGTGGCTAATCGTTTACCGAAAGGAACGAGAATTTTAGCCATCGGGCGACGACCTTGGAATCAGCAACAATGGCTCACTGAAGTGCGAGACATGATTCAGGCTAAAGCCAAAGAAGCCATTGATGAAATTGTATTCCAGCGTTTTTGTGATCGCTTGTATTATCATCAAGGCGATATAAAGCAAGAGCAATGCTATAGCGATTTGGCGACTGTTCTCAACGAAAAAACCAATAAATTTCCTAAAAATATCGCTTTTTATTTATCCATCAGCCCAGCGGATTTTGGCAAAGTCATGGAAATGCTCAGCAATCAGTATTTATTTGATGAAGATGCAGGCTGGCGACGGGTGATTATTGAAAAGCCGTTTGGTTACGATTTAGACAGCGCACAGGCGTTACAAAAACGCATTAACCAATACCTAACCGAAGAGCAGATTTACCGTATCGACCATTATCTTGGTAAAGGCATGGTGCAGAACGTGTTAGTGTTTCGCTTTGCCAATGTGATGCTCGAACCTTTATGGAATCGTAACTATATCGACCACATTCAAATCACTCATTCTGAAGAACTGGGCATAGACAGTCGCGGCGATTATTACAATGGCTCAGGTGCGATGCGTGATATGTTGCAAAGTCATTTATTGCAGTTGCTCACACTGGTAACGATGGAACCGCCGGTGTCGATGGAAGCCGAAGCGTTGCGTGATGAAAAAGTCAAAGTGTTAAAATCCATACGCCCTATTCCCAAAGAAGCGGTACACGGTCATGCGTTTCGTGGTCAATACGCCACAGGGCATATCAACGGCGACAAGGTCAACGGTTATTTACAAGAAGAAAATATTCCCGCTAACAGCGTGACTGAAACTTATGCGTCGATGAAGCTTTATATCGACAACTGGCGATGGCGTGGTGTGCCGATGTATTTGCGCACCGGTAAACGCATGGCAAAAGCGCAATCCATCATTTCGATTTGTTTTCGTCATCCGCCGTTACAATTTTTTCGTGACACCGCTGTACAGTGCATGAACCCTAACTGGGTGATACTGGGTATTCAACCAGAAGAATGTATTCGTATTGAAATGACCGTAAAAGAACCCGGTTTAGAAATGCGTACCCGTTCCAGTAGCTTAGATGCCAGTTTCCGTAATGAAGATGAACAAGCCATTGATGCTTACGAAGACCTATTATTGGATGTGTTAAAAGGCGACCGCTCACTATTTTTACGTTTTGATGAAGTGGAATATGCGTGGCGGATTGTTGACCCTATTCTACAAACATGGGCAACCGAACGTGATTATATCGCCACTTACCCCGCTGGCTCATGGGGACCAGAAGATAGCCGTTTATTTGATAAAGAAGCCCAATATTGGCGTACTAATTTAACCCCTGAGTGTAAATAAATGCAGACTTCCCACACTTGGCATCACTTTGATACCGCTGAATCTGTCGCAACCGCCGTTTGCCAACGTATTATTGATGCAGCACAACAAGCCATAGCCGACCACGGCGCGTTTAAACTGGTGTTAGCAGGTGGTACAACACCTGAAAAAGTTTATCGCTTATTAGCCGATACTCACGCAGATTGGGCAAACTGGTCTATTTATTACGGTGATGAACGCTGTTTACCTGTTAACCATCCCGATAGAAATAGCTTAATGGCTGAACAGGCATTTTTGAATAAAGTTGCCATTCCATTGGAGCAGATTTTTACCATCCCCGCTGAGTTGTCGCCTGAAATAGCTGCTAAACAGTATCAGGAAACCATAGCAACAGCCTTACCGTTTGATATGGTGTTATTAGGTATGGGCGAAGACGGGCATACGGCCAGTTTGTTTCCCAACCACCACCACAATGAAAATGAATTAGCCCATGCGGTTTATAACTCACCTATACCTGTGGCGACGATAGTGCCTGATCATGCGATTGATATTTATATTGATAGTGCGGCGGACAAAGCCCTATAAAACAACGCAGAATACGGGAGAGTTTGTGTCAGGATTCCTCGTATTCTGTTTCACTCAATCTGGATAACCTTTACTTATTACCAGCCTTTGGTATGAAAAGATTTTTCGCTGGTAATATCAATATCGTCGGAAACAATTTCTTCATGCGGATCCCTGCGTTCACAAATTCGCTTATTTTTAAAATTTTTATAATTATTCGCATGGCTATGGTTAATTCTTGGATCATTATGCCAATTTCTGATTTTGTATTCACATACCGCAATATAACTGTCGAGTAACATTTTTCTATTAAGCTTTTTTATCACCCTTTCGGCAACAGAATCTGGCAACACTTCAACTAAAACATGATTTTGAATAATATTTGTTCGAATATTTTTTTGCGTCAAAAATAAAATACTTTTTATTTGTCCACTTTTTTTCAACCAGTTGCCTTTTGCCACTGGGTCAATGAAGTTTTTTATATCCCGTTTTTTAGTTTTAGCAGGAATATTTTTTAAAATAATTATCATCCCGTTCACCTTAAAATATTTTTGTGCGGGTCAATTATAACATCAAGTTTAGTAGGAGAAAGTTGTGCCTATAGGCTTATCAGGCATTCTGAGCTAGAAAAACGCTTTTTTTTCTTGAACACTTTCACAAGATATAAACTTTGCCGCGCGGTGATGATGACAACACAATCGGCATTTTCTCAAGCCATAGCAAAAAATTGCTTTGGTAAACAAGAAAATAGCTTATAGCAATAGCGATTTTAGAAACAGTAAGATTTTGGTTTGAAACAAGAGGGGGATTAGCACGATTGCTTTACCCATTTTACAATGGCGGGGTGACTTCATATTATGGATGGGGTGAGCGACGGGGCTCGAACCCGCGACAACCGGAATCACAATCCGGGACTCTACCAACTGAGCTACGCCCACCACAATATGCAAATATTTATTGTTAAAACAAAACAAGTATCAGCCAAAACACCCGCCCATTATAGAATACCTAGTTAATATGTCAATAAAAAGAATGCCGGCTGATGCTCATCCTATTCTCAAACGCGAGACTATTTTTTCTGAAACAATGCCATTGATTCAACATGTGCGGTTTGTGGGAACATATCCATCACGCCGGCTTTAACCAATGTGTAACCTAATTCATTGACCAAAATCCCCGCATCACGCGCTAACGTAGACGGATTACAAGACACATAAACAATTTGCTCAGGTTGCCATTTTTTAAAATATTGCAACACTTCAGATGCACCTGCTCTGGATGGATCGAGCATAATTTTATTGTATTTACGATTTGCCCATGGCTCATTGCTAATGTCTTTGCTTAAATCTGCCGCATAATATTCCACGTTAGTGATGCCATTGTGACGGGCGTTTTCTTTAGCATGATTAATCAGCGGCGCATCGCCTTCGACACCCACTACACTGCCCGCATACTTCGCCATTGGCAGGGTAAAATTACCTAAACCACAAAATAAATCCAACACGCTGTCGTTTTCGTTTAAATTCATTATCTCCAACACGCGATTAATCATTTGCCGATTAATTTCATAATTCACTTGCGTGAACATCGCAGGTCTAAATTTAAACTCAATACCGTGGTCGGGTAGTGCGTAAGTCGGTATTACTTCGGCTTCACCGTCCAGCGGCACAATGGTATCAGGGCCTTTCGATTGCAAACATAGCGTTAGCGGGTGTTCGCGCTCAAAGGCTTTCATGATGTCCATATCTTCAGCAGTCGGCGGCTCTAACACGCGTATCGATAACACGCATTGTTCATCACCAATAGCGACTTCAATTTGCGGAATTTTATCGCGAATACTTAATTGACCAATCATTTCGCCCAATGCTATCAAGCGCGTACCAACAATCGGGTGCATCACAATACAGCTATCAATCTCCGCTAAATACGGATGACGACGTTCTCTAAAACCCACTAATACGCGATTATTTTTCTTAGCGACATATTTAACGCCCATCCGCGCTTTACGACGGTAACCCCAATGTTCACCCGTTAAAGGCTGCCATAATTCGGGTACATCGACTTTACCGATACGTTTAAATTGGTCAATCAACAAGTCTTGTTTAATGCGAATTTGTGCCGTTGATTCAACATGCTGAAAACTACAGCCGCCACACACACCATAATGTGGACATAACGCATCGACGCGATCTTCAGCGCGGCTGTATAGCTTAACCACCCTACCCTCCGCATAATCTTTGCGGCTTTCGGTATAAATAAAATCGACTTCTTCGGTCGGTAAAGCTTCATCTATAAAAATAACTTTACCATCGACATGCGCTACGCCGCGTCCATCATGGGTTAAGGATTCAATAGTGACTTTAACAGGGGTTTCGGGTAAGGGTTTTTTTCGTGATCTGCGTGCCATGCTGTGTTTGTTTCCAGTAAAGAGAGTAATGCCATTCGTTTATGCAGCGAATGACGAAGCAGTTATTATATCGTTTCTGTGTCGTGCTACGTCAAAATTGCTATAGACCGCCAACAAAACCAGTCGATATTGAGCGAGTGTGTTGATTGAATGGATAAAAGCCAATATTTCAGCGATAATGCAGGTCATTTAATTGATTTTTCAACTGACACAGTGTAGCAATGAAACAAACGATAGAGGCTCTTATTCTGCAAGCCGTGGAAACGCTAAAAACCAGCGGCGTTCTCGATATAAACACCTTGCCATCGGTAACGATTGAACGCTGCCGCGATGCGCAACACGGTGATTTTGCCACTAATTTGGCACTCCTATTAGCAAAACCCGCTAAAACCAATCCACGACAACTGGCTGAAAAAATACTTGCCGCGTTACCTGCTCATGAAGCCGTCACTAAAGTTGAAATCGCAGGACCGGGGTTTATTAATTTTTTCATTAACCCTAATAGGCAATATGCCATTATTCCAACTATTCATGAGCTAGGTCGTGATTTTGGTTTAAGCACGGTGGGCGAGGGTAAAAAAGTGCAGGTCGAATTTGTATCGGCTAATCCCACCGGTCCTCTGCATGTCGGACACGGACGCGGTGCGGCGTATGGTTCAGTGGTCGCCGATTTATTGCAAGCGGTCGGCTTTGAAGTGCATCGTGAATATTATGTCAATGATGCAGGTCGGCAAATGGATATTCTTGCCACCAGTATTTGGTTGCGTTATTTAGAAGAATGCGGCGAAGTGTTAGTGTTTCCGAGTAATGGTTATCGCGGCGATTATGTGCGTGAAATCGCGTGGAAAATTCATAAAGCCTCCGCTAATCAATACCACCAGCCGATTGCTGCTGTGCTAGAAAACATACCCGCCGACGAACCTCAAGGCGGTGATAAAGATGTGTACATTGACGCACTGATTGAACGGGCAAAAACCTTGCTGGGTTTGGAAAACTACCGCGAAGTGTTTCAAGTCGGTTTACAAGATATTTTACAAGATATTAAAGTCGATTTAAGCGAGTTTGGTGTCGATTATCAGCACTGGTTTTCTGAACAACAACTGATGGATGATGGTTCAGTAGAAAAAGCCTTGAATCGCTTGCGTGAAACCGATTATTTATATGAACAAGACGGCGCGACGTGGTTTGCATCCAGCCGATTGGGTGATGAAAAAGACCGTGTTGTCGTGCGTGAAAACGGACAATACACTTATTTTGCCTCTGATATTGCCTATCATCACCACAAATTAGAACGCGGTTTCGATCAAATTATTGATATTTGGGGCGCGGATCATCACGGTTATATTCCCCGCGTCAGAGCCGCTATGCGTGCCTTAGGTGCGGACGATTCCAAGTTGACTGTATTGTTAGTGCAGTTTGCGATTTTGTATCGTGGCGAAGAAAAAGTGTCAATGTCCACCCGTTCAGGCGATTTTGTCACCTTAAGACAATTGCGTAACGAAGTCGGTAAAGATGCGGCGCGGTTCTTTTATGCGATGCGTCGTTCTGAACAACACATGGATTTTGATTTAAAACTCGCTACTTCAAAAACCAATGAAAATCCCGTATTTTATGTGCAGTACGCTCATGCCAGAGTCTGTAGCGTATTACGCCAGTTGGATGAAAAAGGCTGGCAACGGAATTTACCGTTAGGCATGGATAATTTAACGCTGTTAAGCACGGAACATGAAACTGCGCTATTAGGCACCTTAGCGCGTTACCCAGAAGTAGTAGAGAAAGCCGCGTTACAATACGAACCCCACCAACTCATTCTCTATTTGCGTGATTTGGCACACGAATTCCATACCTATTACAACGCCCATCAGTTTCTGGTTGACGACGCACCTTTGCGTGATGCACGCTTAAATTTAGTCTGTGCTGTCAAACAAGTGTTAGCAAACGGTTTGGGTTTATTGGCTATTAACACCCCTGAAACTATGTGATATGGCAAAAGATTATAAACACAGAATAAGCGGTAAAAACACGCTACATCGACACGATTTCGATCCTGTAAAGAATTTGAGCGTGTGGAAGTGGATGCTAATTACCGCGTCGGCTATTTCAGCAGTGGTTCTGGTGGTTTATTTTAGCGGCGTAGGACTGAAAGACGATGCGCCTAAACAGATTGTACAATCGATAACCAAGCCCGTTGAGCCTGAAAAAAACACTGAGCCTGAAAAGATAAAAAAGCCAGTAGAACCCAAACCCACGCAATTTGATTTTTATACCATCTTGCCTGAAAAAGAAGTGGTTGTTCCGGAATATGAAATTAAAACGCGTACTCGTGAAGAACGGGTCGGTATTGCTAAAACAACCCAATATGTTATGCAGGCGGGTTCTTACAATGCGCGTAAAGAAGCCGAACAAATGCAGGCTAAACTGAGTTCAATGGGTATTGAAGCAAAAATACAAACCGCAAAAGTGGATAACACCATACGGTATCGCGTCAAAATGGGTCCTTTTGCTCAGATAGCGAGCGTTAATACCATTAATGCGCGACTAAAACAAAGCGGCATTGATGTCATTGTTACCGAAACCGACAAGTAAAGTGTTTACTATGCTATTAAGCCGGTAGGACGCACGTCCTACCCAATTTAATCACTCACGGACAAAAAACCTTGCCCGCCTTGATTTACCTATTACTATGAAAAACTACTCACTATTTTTGTTATTACTGACCGCTTTAACGGGCTGTGGACAAGTTGGACCGCTGTATTTGCCAGGTACCCCTCCACCTATTCATGTAGAACCAGAGCCAAAACCAGAAGCAAAAAAACCAGCACCAGAACCAGAACAAAAAACACCTTCTGAAACCCCATCTGAACCTGAAAAAACCAAATAATTATGGATTATTTTAATTATCGAAACGCTGAACTGTTTGCCGAAGAAGTAGCGATAGCCGACATCATTTATAAATACGGCAGCCCCTGTTATATCTATTCCAGAGCCACACTAGAAAGACATTGGCGCGCTTTTGATTCAGCGTTTGGCGAGCAAGCGCACTTAATTTGTTACGCCGTCAAAGCCAATTCCAATATTGGCTTGCTGAATGTGTTAGCACGATTAGGCTCAGGTTTCGATATAGTCTCATTAGGTGAACTGCAACGTGTGCTTGCCGCAGGTGGTGATGCGAAAAAAATCGTTTTTTCAGGCGTAGGTAAACGCGAAGATGAAATTTTAGCCGCATTAAAAATTGGTATTGCGTGTTTTAATATTGAAGTCAGTGATGAACTCGACCGTATTAACTCACTTGCCGAACAATTAGGCGTAGTCGCGCCGGTATCATTTCGTGTTAATCCAGATGTAGATGCTAAAACCCACCCCTATATATCCACTGGCTTAAAAGAAAATAAATTCGGTATCGATATTGAGTTAGCCGTGACTGAATACCGCCGCGCCGCTGCCCTATCGCATATTAAAGTAATTGGTATCGATTGTCATATCGGCTCACAATTGACTGAAACCCGCCCATTTTTAGACGCGCTGGATAAAATTTTAGCCTTAGTTGCAACCCTGAAAGCCGAAGGTATTGAATTACAGCACTTAGATTTAGGCGGTGGTTTAGGTATTTGTTATAAAGATGAACAACCGCCCGAACCTGCGGAGTATATTCAAGCCGTATTAGCTAAACTTGGGCAAAATGATTTTAAAATTCTATTAGAACCCGGTCGTGCCATTGTTGGAAATGCGGGTATTTTAGTGACGCAAGTGGAATACCTAAAACCCACCGCGCATAAAAATTTTGCTATTGTCGATGCGGCAATGAATGATCTCATGCGCCCTGCTTTATACAGTGCGTGGCAAGCCATTATTCCCGTCAATCAACACAGCACCGCCACTGCCCAACATTGGGATATAGTCGGTCCTGTGTGTGAAACGGGTGATTTTTTGGGTAAAGACCGCGTACTACAACTCAACCAAGGCGATTTACTAGCGATACGCTCCGCAGGTGCTTATGGGTTTAGCATGAGTTCTAATTATAATTCCAGACCGCGTGCTGCTGAAGTCATGGTTGACGGCTCACAGGTGCATTTAATTCGAGCCAGAGAAACCATCACACAGCTGTGGGCAGGTGAACATTTGTTACCGTAAGGAGCATAGTCGATGAGCAAGCAAAAATTATCATTACAAGAGCAACTATTAAAATCGGGTTTAGTGAGTTCCGCGCAAGCGAAAAGTGCTAAATCCAATAAACATAAACAAGAACAACTGCAACGTAAAAACAACGTCGTGGTGGAAGATGAAGCCAAAGAATTAGCGCAAAAAGCCCGCGCTGAACAATTGGCAAGAGATATTGAACTCAATCAACAACGCCAGCAACAAGAACACAAAAAACAGCTACTTGCTCAAATTAAGCAATTGATTGAGCAAAATAAACTGCTCAGAGATGAAGACGGTGTCGCCTATCGTTTTAATGACGATAACAAAGTAAAAACTCTGTATGTCTCAGAAACCATGCGGGCGCAACTGATTAACGGACAACTGGCTATCGTCAAATTAGGCAAAAGCTACGAAGTTGTCACCGCAGAAGTCGCCAAAAAAATCAGCGAACGTAATGCGGACAGTGTACTCGTACATAATGAAGCGGTGACAACGTCTGTTGAACAGTCAGATGACCCTTATGCGGGCTATGCTGTACCCGATGATTTAATGTGGTAACCCGATGCCTTACGATATAACACTCTGTTGTGGACAGGATTGTCCGTTACAAGACACTTGCTTACGATGTACCGCTGTCATCGTAGGCAGACAGGATTTTTTTACTCGCTTACCTTATGATTTTGGCGCGAATCAGTGTAGCTATTATTGGGATGACCGACCGAGTGAGGAAAAAATCCGCCCAGTGGCTTATCAACTTTGGCAAAACAGTGGTTGCCAAGAGGGTAATGCGTTAACGCATTGGTTAGATGCGCGAAAACAACTGATTGATAAGTTGAGAAATTCGTAAAAGCTTTGCAGCACTGCCCTGTAGGTGCGAATTCATTCGCACTGTGCGGATAAATCCGCACCTACAACGGATAGCTACTTTTTATTGTTTAACACCCTCTTTTCTAAAAATTCAACCACCGCAGTTGCGGCTAAAGGCTTGCTGTAAAAATAGCCTTGAATAATATCGCAACCGTTGTCCTTTAAAAAATCAACTTGTATTTGCTGTTCAACACCCTCAGCAACGACTTTTAAATGTAGGTTGTGACCTAGCGTGATAATGGAGCGGACAATATTACGGTCATTTTCATCGTAGGCAATGTCATCAACAAACGATTTGTCGATTTTCAATTCGTCAATCGGTAAGCATTTTAGATAATTTAAACTGGAATAGCCCGTGCCGAAATCGTCAATAGAAACGTGTACGCCTAATGCCTTAAGTGCCTGTAACTCAACAATATGCGCTTCGATATTGGACATCATCAGGCTTTCTGTTAACTCCAACATCAGGTTTTTTGCGGGTAGCTGGGTTTTTTGCAAAGTTTCGGCAATAACTGTCAGCAGATTTTTTTGATTCAATTGTCTAGCAGACAAATTGACACTAACCGTTAATTCAAAACCTAGCTCTACCCATTGCTTCATTTGTAGACAAGCGGTTTGTAAAATCCATTCGCCTAATTTAAGAATCAAACCGGTTTCTTCGGCAATGGGAATAAATTCGCTAGGCGGAATCCAGCCTTTAGTAGGATGGTTCCAACGAACCAAGGCTTCAAAACCGACCACTTTTTCTTTAAACGAACAGACTTGCGGCTGGTAAACCAAATGAAATTGTTGGTTTTCCAAGGCGTTTAGCAAATCATTTTCCATCTCTACTCGCCAAATCAAGCGTTGATTAATGGCTTCAGTAAAAAACTGATAACGGTTTTTACCTATTGATTTGGCATGGTACATGGCGGTATCTGCTTTTCTGAGTAAAGTCTGGGTGTCGTTGCCATCTTCTGGATACAAACAAATACCCATGCTGGTGGTAATACGCTGCGGTTGTCCGCCAACAAAAAACGGCTGGCTAAATAAATTAAGCACTTTATCAGCAACCTTGCTGACCTCAACTAAACTGGTGTCGGTCAATAGAATAACAAACTCATCGCCACCCAGTCGTGCGACCAGATCACCATCAAAGATACTGTCGGTGAGACGTTTAGCAACCTGTTTTAGTAATTCGTCACCTTCGCTATGTCCCATCGAATCATTCACATATTTGAAATGATCCAGATCCAAAAACAGTACCGCTAGTTTTTTGGCATGTCGTTTTGCTTGGATTAGGCTGATTTGTAGATATTCCATCAACCAAGTACGGTTAGCCAGCTTGGTTAAGCCGTCATGAGTAGCGACGTATTCCAGTTGTTGTTCAGCGGCTTTTTTCTCGGTAATATCTTCCTGCACAGCAATAAAATGGGTGATGATGCCATCGTCGGTCAGAATAGGTGTCACTGACTGAGTAATTACTAATTGGTCGCCTTGTTTATTGCGATTGACCACTTCGCCACGCCAACTATTTTTTCCATTCAACGTAAGCCAGAATTCGTGCCAGAAATAGTCGTTCTGATAATCACAATACAATAATTGACTCGGCGTTTTTCCCCGTATTTCCACCCACTGATAACCACTCAGGCGGCTAAACGCATCGTTCGCCCAAACGATATGCCCTTTAAGGTCGGTAATAAAAATCGCATTAGCGGCAACTTCCATTGCGGTCGTTTGTAAGCGTAGCCATTGTTGATTTTTGGCATGTTGTAACGTGGCACTTACTCGCTCCACCAGTTGATGCAAGCGGTAAAACGCGGGTTGTTCCAGCGTAAATGGTTGGGTTTGAAAGCCTATAACCCCCATAACACCCTGTACATTCAGTAGTGGTATCGCGAGATCAATCGGAAAGTCGTCCTGTTGCTCACGCCAACACACATTACCGCTAGTAAACGCCTGTACGATAGGGTCTTCTTTATTTTCATCGCTCCACGCCTGCAATAGTTGCTTGTTTTTTCCAGCACAGCTCTGAGTGATTAATCGCCCATCGCCGTCCTCTTTCAAACCGATCCAAATCAGCGGAAAATCGAACAATTCAACAAACTCTCGGCAAATAAAGGCGGCGACATTGTTAATGCTAACACCTAGCAAAACCTGTTTGCCCGCCTTTGCTAGCACCCAGTCGCTACGTTCAGCATAGATTTGTACCGTAATATCGATGAGTGTCGCCGACAACACTTTGTTACCATCATCATCCTGTGCGGGGCGTAAAAACAGCTTTGCCCAAAAATAGTCATAACCCGTCGCTTTAAAACGAAATTCTCCTTCAAAATAGGGTAGTTCGCCTGTCCACACCGCCGCCACTGCGTACTGTATCTTGGGCTGATCATTAGTGTAAATGAGGTTTAACAAACTTTGTTTAACGCCAAGTTGCCAAGTCCAGCCAGTCATGATGGTCAATGCCGAATTGGCAAACAACAGATTGGCATCCTGATCCAAAAGTAATATCGCTTCTTGAATACTGTTTAACACAAACCGATAACGCGCCTCGCTTTTAATCAGTTGCAACTGTTTTTGCTCGATATTATCAGCCATGAGGTCAAACGTTCGCCCCATTTCCGCTAATTCGTTTTCACCCGTCAATTGAGCGCGTTGTTGAAAATCACCGTGACCGTAACGATGAGTAATATCAGCCAAGTAAGTCAGCGGTTTGACTATCATTTTCCGTACATTGATACTGATTAACAGCCCAATCAATAAGCCCATGACCATGACCAGACCGCTAATAATCAAAAACAATCGTTGAACAGGTTGCAGAATTTCCGCGACTTTAACCAGACGAATGTAGTGCCAGTCTAGTTTGTCTATGTACAGAGTAAAAGCGACGTAGGTTTCCCCATTCACCTCTAAATAGCGAGGTATGTGGGGTTTATTGGATGAAGATTCTTTTCTGTTAATCAGCTCTTGTAACTTAGGATAGGCGGTTAAATCAGGTTTAAATTCGCCGCCCTTGCTTTCCAAATCAGCTTGCCAAAATCCAGCCAAAATGTAATTGCCGAAACTATCCAGCAAAAAATGCTGGCTACCCGCATAATTATCCGAGGTATGGAAGCCTTCCAATAATTCAGTGAGTGCGATGTCATGCCCTAAAATACCTTGCCAATGTCCATCAATATCTAACGGATAAACGACACTGACTACCCAAGTCTTAACGGGACTTTCATAAATCGCGGGAGTCCACAAGGCAATACGATTCGGATTTAATGGCGGTGAGGCTAATTGATCCCATAGCGTTTGGGTGTAATCATGGTCTGGTTCTAATTTATAAATAAAATCAGCATCACGCCGCCAGAAA
>NQJH01000036.1 GCA_002256685.1 Methylococcaceae bacterium NSP1-2
CATCGAGCGAATTGTTTGGGCATGGGTTTTAACCATCCCAGCCGCCGCGGCAGTATCGTGGAGTATGGTGAGTTTGTTGTTTCTGCTGCATTAGTTGTGTAGGGTGGGCAGAAAAGCATTGCGCCAACACCTAAACAGCGAAACTCAGGAATTACATAAAACTCTTGAATTATGCCTATCTTGCCGCCCGCATACAGCGCGTAGGTTTCGGTAATCGTTGCAACAGCAACGGGGATATTCTCTGACCAGCCAATAATCGTCGCGTAATGACCTGCCGATAACAATTCTTCACACTGATATGGCTACACTAAACAGGACACTTTTCTATAAAATCCATGAAAAGACCTGAGAGTGCTTATATGACAACCGAAACCAAACAAAAATACACCGCTGAATATAAAGACAATGCAGTTAAGCGTGCGAATGAATCGAGCAATGTGGCGGAAACTGCCCGCGAGTTGGGGATAAAGCCAAATACTTTGTATAACTGGGTGTATCAGTTCAGCCAGCGGACGAACCCTGATAAGCCAGAACGCACTGATGAGCATTTGTACGATGAACTCAAGCAGTTGCGGAAAGAAGTCGCGCGTTTGAAGGAGGAGCGCGATATTTTAAAAAAGGCGGCAGCGTACTTTGCCAGAGAAACACGGTGAAGTACGCGTGGATTCAGGAACAAAGCGCGGATTATTGCATCACCTTGTTGTGTGCCGTGTTGTCAGTCACCCGCAGTGCGTACTACGCGTGGACAAAATCAGTGCAAACACATAAAGCGAAGCAAGATGCGCTGTGAAGTCCGTGATAACCGCCGCCTTTACGAAGAATCGGGCAGTGTATGGCACGCGCCGTCTTAAAAAAGTGTTGGAGAAACAAGGCTACACGGCGAGTCGGCGACGTATTGGACGACTCCTGCAAGAGGCGCAGTTGAGGTGTAAGACCAAACGGCGGTTCAAAGCGACAACGAACTCTAAACATAACTTACCCATCGCTCCTAACCAACTCGCACGCCAGTTTAATGTGACTCAACCTAATCAAGTCTATGTTGGCGACATCACCTACCTTGCTACCGGCGAAGGCTGGTTATACTTGGCGGTCGTGATAGACCTTTACTCGAGGCAGATTGTTGGCTGGTCTATGGCAGAACACATGAAAACCAGGCTGGTTAATGAGGCGTTACTCAGGGCGATCTGGAAACGCAAACCTGCTAAAGGCTTGCTGTGGCATACCGACAGGGGCAGTCAATACGCATCCGACAGCCACCGAAAACTGCTTAAGCAACACGGCATCCAGCAAAGCATGAGCCGTAAAGGTAACTGCTGGGACAACGCCGTCTCCGAAAGTTTTTTCCACACCCTAAAAACCGAATGCGTGAACCATGAACACTATGCGACCCGTGAAGCTACCAGAAAATCCCTCTTCGACTACATCGAAGTCTTCTACAACCGACAACGACTCCATTCCAACAATGGCTACCTGTCGCCTGTAGAATTTGAAAAGCAGCATAAAGCTGCTTAACTTTGTGTCCTGAAAAGTGTTGACACATCAGAATAGGGCGGGAGCCAATCTACAGACAGGCTCTGGTTATTAACCAGTCCTCAGGTCGGAGCGGCTTCCCAATGAACTCTTTCAGCTTACTTGTTTTTCCTTGTGATATTTTATCGATTTTAATCATACAAGGTCGAAATAAGCCTGTTTGAGCGTGAGCGAAAACAGGCGTTTCCGACAAACCGTTCTGTATATCACTGCACTTTGTCGGAAACGCCCACCCTGCGCTACCACTTGAGTGGGCTTATTCCGATCTACTTGCTGATACTTGAAATATCGGGTTTGTCAGCAGAACATCAACCATAAGCATACAGCGATAATCTTATGCGCTATTGCTATCCTGCCCTCCTTTTCGTAGACTTAGAGAAATTTAATTTAAACGGAGCCTAACAATATGTCATCTTTGATTCATTCAAAAGCGTGGATTGCATTACAAGACCATTATCAACAAATTAAAGACTGCTCCATGCGTGAGGCTTTTAAACAGGATCCGCAACGTTTTGATAAGTTTTCTGTGACGTTTAATGACATTTTGTTCGACTACTCCAAAAATAGAATCACCGATGAAACTCTGCCTTTATTAATCGACCTTGCTAATAACGCGGACTTAAGTAGTAAAACAAAAGCGATGTTTACCGGTGAAAAAATTAATATCACTGAACACCGCGCCGTGCTGCATACTGCCTTGCGTAATCGTAGCAATCAGCCTGTTTATGTGGATGGGCAGGATGTGATGCCAGACGTTAATCGGGTATTGGCAAAAATGCGGATATTCTGTGATAGCGTTCGTTCCGGCGAGTGGAAAGGTTATACGGGTAAAGCCATCACTGATGTGGTTAATATTGGCATCGGGGGTTCGGGCTTAGGTCCTAAAATGGTGTCAATGACACTAACTCCTTATAGTTCTGGGACGTTAAAAGTTCACTATGTGTCCAATATAGATCAAACCAATATTGTTGAAGTCTTAAAACAAATTTCGCCTGAAACCACGCTGTTTATTGTTGCATCTAAAGTATTTTCTACTCAAGAAACCATGATGAATGCTAAATCAGCCAAAAACTGGTTTCTTGATCACGCTAAAGACCCCTCCGCCGTTGCTAAACATTTTGTCGCTATCTCCACTCATGCCGAAAATGTTGCTAACTTTGGCATCGATACCAACAATATGTTTGAGTTTTGGGATTGGGTAGGCGGGCGTTATTCACTGTGGTCAGCGGTGGGCTTATCGATTGCGCTATACATTGGTATGGATAATTTTGAAGACCTGTTACAAGGTGCGTTTGAAGCCGATCAACATTTTTTAAATACGCCATTTGAACAAAATATCCCCGTACTAATGGGCTTACTGGGCGTTTGGTATAACAACTTCTTTGATGCCGACTCGCACGCCTTATTACCTTACGATCAATCCATGCGTTATTTTGCTGATTATTTTCAACAAGGTGATATGGAAAGTAATGGTAAAAGTGTTGATATGAACGGCGAAACGGTTGATTACAGCACCGGTCCGATTATCTGGGGGCAACCGGGAACGAATGGACAACATGCGTTTTTTCAATTGATTCATCAAGGCACTAAACTCATCCCCTGTGATTTTCTTGCCGCTGCCAATAGCCATTATTCGTTACCTGAGCATCACGATATTTTAATTTCTAATTTTCTCGCTCAACCGCAAGCCTTGATGCTGGGCAAAACGGTCGAAGAAGTCAAAGCAGAATTAAGCCCCGAACAACAAGCTGATAGCGTGTTAGTCGCCTCTAAAGTATTTGTAGGCAATAAACCGTCTAATTCTTTCCTGTTTGAAAAAATGACCCCAAAAACCCTAGGCTCGTTATTAGCCTTTTACGAACATAAAATTTTTGTCCAAGGGGTGGTTTGGAACATCAACTCATTCGATCAAATGGGCGTAGAGCTAGGGAAAATATTAGCAAGCGTCATATTGCCTGAACTGCAAAACGATGAAATCATCGCTAGTCATGATTGCTCGACTAACGCGCTTATTAACGCTTACAAACGTCTGCGGAACGCTTGATTCGTTTACTTAAACTATTTATTGGTTGTATTTGCAGCGTTCTACTCAGTCATTGTGACACCACAACACTATCGCAAACTAAGCTAGAACAAATTAAGCAATCGGGGATACTACATGTTCTGACACGAACAGACCCCACAACCTACTATCAAAGTCCTGATGGCTATGCTGGATTGGAATACGATTTAATTACCCTTTTTGCCGAGCATTTGGGCGTTAAAGTTAAGATTGAAGTCCCCAGCACTTTTGAAGAAATTTTAAGTAAGATTGCGGAAGGTAAAGCCGATATTGCGGCGGCAGGATTGACCATTACCGAACAGCGTCAACAAGCAATGCGCTTTGCCCCCGCCTATCATGAAGTCACTGAACAACTGATTTATCGCTCAGGCACACGCCGTCCTGCTAATATTGATAGCCTGAGTAATGGTATCCTCGAAGTGACCAAAGGCACCAGTCACGTTGATACCCTAAATAAACTAAAACAAAGTAATCCAGAGCTGAATTGGGAAATCAATGACCACTTAGACACCAATGGTCTGCTTTATCTAGTCAATGAAGGACTTATTGACTACACCGTTGCTGATTCCAATCAAGCAACGCTAGTTCGTCGCTTTTATCCCAAACTTAATATTGCCTTTGATGTGTCCGCGCCACGCCAACTAGCATGGGCATTAAGCCCCTCCAATGACACCAGTTTATACGATGAAGTCGTGGTGTTTTTCAAGCGTATTCAAGCCGATAAAACCCTAGACCAACTGCTGGAAAAACATTACGGACACGCCAGTAGTCTCAGTTATGTCGATAACTGCCAATTTCGTCAACATCAAAAAAGCCGCTTGCCGCACTATCAACATTACTTTAATTCAGCGTCTTTGTTATACAACATTGATTGGCGATTATTAGCCGCTATTGGTTATCAAGAGTCTCATTGGTTAGCGAATGCCGAGTCTTCTCACGGGGTTCAAGGCATTATGATGTTGACCAACGACACCGCTGATTTTCTAAATATCAAAGACCGCACCAATCCCGCGCAAAGCATAGATGGCGGTGCGCGGTATTTTCAACAACGCCTTAAAATAATTTCTGACAAAATCCCCGAACCTGACCGTACTTGGTTTGCGTTAGCCTCTTACAATGTCGGCATGGGGCATCTCGAAGATGCCAGACGGTTGACTGCCCAACAAGGCGGTAATCCCGATAAATGGATGGATGTTAAACAACGACTGCCTTTATTGACGGAAGAAAAATGGCATCAACAAACTAAACACGGCTATGCCAGAGGCAAAGAACCCGTGCGCTATGTGGAAAATATTCGCAGTTATTACGACTTATTAGTATGGCTAACGGAGGAAAATCAGATTCAAAACGATGCAATGGCAATCAAGAAAAACAACGAGGTTGATACGATTAGCTCTTATGTTTTGAAGTAAGGTAGGCAATGCCTACCCTACCGTCTAGCACGAAAAAAATCCCGCAGTAAATCTCCGCATTCTGTTTCCAATACGCCGCCGTTCCAATCGACGCGATGATTCAAAAAGGGCGCGTCAGTCAAACTCAAGGCATTGCAAACTGCGCCACGTTTAGGATCAAACGCACCAAATACTAAGCGTTTAATACGCGCATGACTGATAGCTCCCATGCACATCACGCATGGCTCTAAAGTGACATATAGCGTGGCATTCACCAACCGATAATTTTCTACGGTCTTGCCTGCGTGACGCAAAGCCACGACCTCAGCATGAGCGGTGGGATCATGACTGGCGATTGAATCATTCCAGCCTTCAGCGATACACTGCTCATCCTTAACAATCAACGCCCCAACAGGCACTTCACCTCGTGCTTCGGCGCGTTGTGCCAACCGAATGGCATAACGCATCCACACCTCATCTTCCGTGCTTATTCCCATTCAATTGTTGCAGGTGGTTTGCCGCTAATGTCATAAGTGACACGAGAAATACCCGCCACTTCGTTAATAATCCGCCGTGAGATTAAATCCAAAAATTCATAAGGCAAATGCGCCCAGCGTGCAGTCATAAAATCAATAGTTTCAACGGCGCGAATCGCAATCACATAATCATAACGCCGCCCGTCACCCATTACGCCCACTGATTTAACAGGCAAAAACACCGCAAAAGCTTGACTAACTTTGTTATATAAATCATGGCGATACAGTTCTTCTATAAAAATTGCATCGGCTAGTCTTAATAAATCAGCAAATTCTTTTTTTACTTCGCCTAAAATTCTAACGCCTAAACCCGGACCGGGGAACGGATGGCGATAGACCATATCTGCGGGCAATCCCAATTCGACACCCAATTTACGCACTTCATCTTTAAATAATTCACGCAATGGCTCAACCAATTTTAGCGTCATATTTTCAGGTAAACCGCCGACATTATGATGTGATTTAATCAAATGCGCTTTGCCACTTTTAGAACCCGCTGATTCAATCACATCGGGATAAATCGTGCCCTGAGCTAACCATTTAGCATCTTTAATTTTGCCCGCTTCATCATCAAAAATTTCGATAAATAAATTGCCGATGATTTTGCGTTTTTGTTCAGGATCAGTGACACCGCTCAACGCATCCAAATAACGCTGTTCAGCATTTACCCGAATCACTTTAACGCCTAAATGCTCCGCAAAAATCGCCATCACTGCATCGCCTTCATGCAGGCGCAACAAACCTGTATCAACAAATACGCAGGTTAATTGTTTACCAATTGCTTTGTGTAACAAAGCCGCTACTACTGACGAATCCACGCCACCTGATAAGCCTAAAATCACATGATCTGTGCCTACTTTTTCACGAACCGCTCTAATGCTGTCTTCAATAATATGAGTAGCAGTCCAAAAGGCATCACAGCCACAAATATCCAATACAAAACGCGATAAAATGCGCCCGCCTTGTTTTGTGTGGGTAACTTCTGGGTGGAACTGTAACGCGTAAAAGCCTTTAGTCTCATTAGCAATCCCCGCAATTGGCGCACCGTCTGAACTAGCAATCATTATAAAACCGTCAGGCAATTCAACAACTCTATCGCCATGACTCATCCACACATCCAGCAAACCAAAGCCTTCTGGTGATAGATGATCTTCAATGCCAGACAATAATTTAGAATGCCCACGCGCCCGAATCTGGGCATAACCAAATTCACGATGGTCAGACGTTTCGACTTTACCGCCCAGTTGTTCTGCCATCGTTTGCATACCATAACAAATACCCAATACAGGCACGCCCAATTCAAACACACTGTGCGGAGCGCGTGGCGTATCACTACTGGTCACGGTATCAGGGCCGCCCGATAAAATAATGCCATTCGGTGCGAAGTTTTTCACTTCTTCATCACTGCATTCGCAGGAATAAATTTCACAATAAACACCAATTTCACGAATGCGCCGTGCGATGAGTTGCGTATATTGTGAGCCGAAATCAAGGATGAGGATTTTGTGGGTATGAATATTTGAGACTGGTTTCATGATGATAGTTGTTTGATTGAATAAATGGTCGCTAATTGACATTATAACAATTAAGCACAATACACGGGCAAAACTCATCGCGGTGTTAGTGTTATACAGAACATTTAAAACACCACTAGAAACGTGTAAGATGTGAGCAGTTCACAGATTACCTAACCAACGCGGGACATTCTCCGCCCTACTTTATTTCAAAACATGACTCAACGAATCGCCCAAGTCGAGCGTAATACGCTTGAAACTCAAATTAAAATTAACATCAATTTAGATGGCACAGGTAAAGCCTCATTCGTCACAGGCGTGCCTTTTCTGGATCACATGATGGATCAAATTGCCCGTCATGGCTTGATTGATATGGACATTGTCGCGCATGGCGATTTAGAAATTGATGCGCATCACACGGTGGAAGATATAGGCATTACCTTAGGAATGGCGTTTACTAAAGCACTCGGCGATAAAAAAGGCATTTATCGTTATGGTCACGCCTACATTCCGTTAGATGAAGCGTTATCACGGGTGGTGATTGATTTTTCAGGTCGTTCGGGCTTGTTTTATGACGTTAAATATCCCAGAGCCTCGATAGGCGGCTTTGATGTCGATTTGTTCCGTGAATTTTTCCAAGGCTTTGTTAATCATGCGGGTGTGACGCTGCATATTGATAATTTGAAAGGCGCGAATGCCCATCATGTGGCGGAAACTATTTTTAAAGCTTTGGGGCGTGCTATCCGCATGGCAATTACCGCCGATGAGCGAATGGCGGGTATAATGCCGTCTACTAAAGGCGTGCTATAGCCTGAAATCAACACGCGGATTTAATCCGTGTCATTAACCTAAAAATCTATTTTTATGTCTTCTGTTGCTGTGATTGATTACGGAATGGGTAATTTACATTCCATTGCCAAAGCCTTACAACATGCCGCTCCTGAAGTAGAGGTGCGAGTAACCGCTAAGGAAAACGAAATTTTAACCGCTGATCGGGTAGTTTTTCCGGGTGTCGGTGCGATGCGTGATTGTATGCAGGCATTGCAACAATCAGGTTTAGATAAGGTAATAAAAAATGTTGCCAACACCAAACCGTTGCTAGGAATTTGTCTGGGAATGCAGGCATTATTATCCGACAGTGAGGAAAATGGGCATACCGATGGTCTCAATGTTTTTTCGGGTCATGTGGTGCATTTTCCAGAGCCGTTGTTTGATGCTCAGGGCGAAATATTAAAAGTGCCGCACATGGGTTGGAATCAAGTGCAACAAAAACCACATCCATTGTGGGAAAACATTCCGCAAAACAGTCGCTTTTATTTTGTGCATAGCTACTATGCCCAGCCTGATGATGCGTCTGTGGTAGCGGCAACCGCCGATTATCCCGATGCCTTCGCCTGTGCTTTGGCGCGAAACAATATTTTTGCCGTACAATTTCACCCTGAAAAAAGTCAGGCAGTTGGTTTGCAACTGTTACAGAATTTTTTACATTGGAATGGTCAAGTTTAACTTTTTGAGGTTTTTATGCTGTTAATCCCCGCTATTGATTTAAAAGATGGAAAATGTGTGCGCCTACGTCAAGGACGCATGGAAGATGACACGGTATTTTCCGATGATCCTGTTGCAGTGGCAGGTCGTTGGGTTGCATTAGGTGCAAGACGCATACATTTAGTCGATTTAGATGGCGCGTTTGCAGGTAAACCTAGAAATGCCGACGTGATACACGCGATTGTTGAAGCCTATCCCGATGTCCCCGTACAAATCGGTGGCGGTATTCGTGATGAAGAAACCATTCAAGCCTATCTCAATGCAGGTGTGGAATACGTCATTATCGGCACGAAAGCCGTCAATGAACCGCATTTTGTCCGTGATATGGCAATTGAATACCCACGCCGTATTATCGTCGGCTTAGATGCCAAAGACGGCAAAGTCGCCATTGATGGTTGGTCAAAATTGTCCAAACATGACGTGATAGATTTAGCCCAACACTTTGAATCTGATGGCGTAGAAGCGATTATCTACACCGACATTTCCAGAGATGGCATGATGCAAGGTGTCAACGTCGAAGCCACTGCCCGTTTAGCCCGCGCTATCAATATCCCTGTGATTGCCTCAGGCGGCATCACCAACATGGACGATATTCACGCCTTAGGCAAAGTCGCACATGAAGGCATTATGGGCGCGATTACAGGTCGTGCAATTTATGAAGGCACATTGGATTTTGCGGAAGCGGAGAGGATTGCTGAGACTTACGAATGAAAAGCTCAGAAGAAATAAAGCAGTTGGCTTATGAACGACTAAGTGAAGCTAAAATACTGTGTAACCATGAAAAGTATGATGGTGCATTTTACTTAGCTGGTTACAGTATTGAATTGATGCTGAAAGCCAAAGTTTGTGAACATTGGGGCATTCCCAATTTATTTGATGAAGCTTATCAAACGCATGGCATTAGCGAAGTAAGAAAAGCGATTAAAACCCATGACATTACAGTATTGCTGATTTTTAGTGGCTTAAAAATCAAATTTGAAACTGCAAAAGGTGTTAATAAAGTGCTAATGCAAACACACGCACGGTTATTTGCAACATCAGGACGTTGTTTATGGAGTGAACAAGTTCGTTACCAGCCCATTGGTTCACAAAATGAGGAAGATGTTCAGCAGTTAATGATTTTGTTACAACATGAAGAAGGATTGTTGAAATGGATAGAAAAGAGTTAGCAATTAAATTAGAGAACTTTAAACAAGCCTGCCAAGCGAAAGGCTATATTACAGGCGAACTTTATTTTGATGAAGCTTATCCAGGTGATACCTCTAGTTCTTTCATTGTCAAAATGATGGTTAAAAAGTCATGGATGGATACCATGAGTAGCACGGGTAAAGC
>NQJH01000227.1 GCA_002256685.1 Methylococcaceae bacterium NSP1-2
GTTTGCTGGCTAATTATATTTTTCACCCCGGTCAAGGTCAGCATTTGGATATGTTCCAGCAAGCAATGAGCAATTTTGAGGCAAAACAACAGAGCTTAGGCGATTTTTTTGCACAGTTTCTGCATGGCTTATTTATGAATCCTGTCGCTGCATTAGCGCAAGGAAATATATTAGCGGTGGTAGTTTTTGCTTTATTTATGGGTATCGCACTGGTGATTGGTGGTGAGCGTTATCGTAATATTCTCGTCTTATTGCAAGAACTGTTGGAAATAATCATGCAAATGGTGAGTTGGATTATGAGGATCGCGCCTGTTGGTATTATGGCGTTATTGGTAAAAATGATTGTCAGTCAGGAGCTGGCATTATTGAGCAGTTTGAGTACATTTATCGTGGTGGTAATGGGGGCTTTGTTAGTGCATGGTGTCATTATGTTACCGTTGATTTTGTATCTGGTGACAGGGATGAAACCACTCTACTTTTGGCGTGGAGCGCGTGAGGCATTGGTCACCGCATTTGCGACCTGTTCAAGTTCTGCGACCGTACCGATTACCTTACGATGCGTTGAACATAATCTGCATGTTCGCAAAGAAATTGCTCAATTTGTCGTGCCTTTAGGCGCGACTATTAATATGAATGGCACGGCACTTTACGAAGCCCTCGCCGCTTTATTTGTGGCTAATTTGGTCGGTATCGAATTGAATTTATTACAACAGTTGATTGTCTTTCTTACCGCATTGTTCGCAGCAATCGGCGCACCGGGTATTCCCAGTGCGGGCATGGTGACAATGGTGATGGTATTGCAATCGGTCGGCTTGCCTGCTGAAGCAATTGCTATTTTATTACCCATAGATCGCCTGATTGATACCCTACGCACCGCCGTCAATGTCGAAGACGATATAGTAGGCAGTTTGGTGGTGCAAAAGCTCGTTAAAGCCCATCCAAAGCACTGATTTTTGCTAACGGATTATAGTTTTTGTACCCCACACACTAAAACAGTTGTACAGTAAAAGCGTGTATTAAGATTAATACGCACCCGACACTAATCATTTACAACATGAGGTGAGTTTATGAACATACTAAAACAATCAATGACTGTGGCTTTATTAGCAGGCTGTTTTTTGACACTGCCCGTTTTAGCGGCGGATAAAGCGGCGGGGGAACAAAAATCGGCAACTTGCGCGGGTTGTCACGGAGCGGGGGGTAAAAGTAGTAACGCTCAGTTTCCTATTTTAGCCGGTCAGCAACCGACTTATATCGTTAATCAATTGAAGGCGTTTAAATCAGGGAATCGTCATAATTCGATGATGGAGGGTATGGCGGCGAGTTTAAGCGATGACGATATGGATAATTTGGCGGCTTATTTTTCTAGTCAACCGGCGGTTAAAGCGGGTGGTGATGCGGCGTTAGCTAAAGCGGGGCAAGCGAAAGCAGCAATGTGTTTGGGTTGTCATGGCGAAGCGGGTGCGGGAAATGGTCAGTTTCCACGCTTAGCAGGTCAACACCCTGATTATTTGGTCAAGCAATTGGCTAGCTTTAAAGACGGAGCGCGTAAAAATGGTCAGATGCAGGGCATGGCGACAACGCTTTCTGAGGAGGATATGAAGGTGTTAGCGGCTTATTTTGGTTCGTTGTAGTTGTTGTCGTTGGTAGGGGTTCAAGATGTTGAACCCCTACTTGATGGCTTTCGAGTCGTTTTTCGTGAGTTTTACCTGTTTACTGTAGTTCGTCATAAAACGCATTTCGTGGTGCATTTTTCTTCAAATTTTCTGCTTTACCCAAAATCAATCCCGTTTTTAACATTGCGTGATGTGTAGAGGTGATTTTTAGAAGTCATCTTTTCAGAATGGATATTCTGAGTATCCATTCTCTATCCTTTAATACTCCATTCTGAGTGATTGCAGCTTTTATTTTCTCAAGTGACAATAACAAAATAGGGAGGTGGGTTAAATCTGGAGTTAAAAAGCTTTAGCTTTTTGCGATTCGCCAATAGCTAAAGCGATTGGACTCCACAACTTTCATTCTGATAGTCTGTTTTCTCAGAGGTTTTATTAGTCACGGTTTCTATGGTTGCACGCAATGTTTCTGTTGAATATATCTTTGTCTACTCACAAGTAGCGTGGATACACCAAAAATTTTTACAGGGGTACTTACTTATTTCTATAGCAAGCCGCTATCACCAGAGGAGATCAGTTAGTTTGTTTTAAAATTTCAATCAGGACACAATTAATGAGAGTATTGATAATTGATGATGATCCGCTGACGCAGCGTTTGATACGAGAAACGCTCTCTCCCGATGATTTCGAAATCATCGAGGCAGAAAATACTGAAGATAGCATCATGCAGGCACTTGAAAAATCCCCCGATCTGGTGTTGCTCGATGTCGTCATGCCCTGCATGGATGGTTTTGCTTGCTTCAATGCCTTGCGTGAGCATCTGCCGAGTGGAAGAGGGGTAACATTGCCGGTAGTGATGCTCACTGAGATGAATAATAATACCTCGATAGAATATTCATTTGCGATGGGCGCGACCGATTTTATTCATAAACCGATTGATTGCTCTTTGCTGGCTCATCGCTTGCGGTTTGTGATGCGCGCCCATCGACTCACTAAAGCACTACAAATTAGCGAGGAACGTCTGCGATTATCGATGCGTGCCGCCCACCAAGGTTTCTATGATCTTGATATCAGAACAGGGCGAGCCATAGTCAATGAGGAATACGCTACTATGTTGGGCTATGATCCGGCGACCTTTGAGGAAACTAGGGATTCTTGGCTGGAACGGCTGCATCCTGATGATCGAAAAGCCGTGAAAAAGACCTGTAGAGCTTATTTGGCAGGAGAATTGCCAGAATACCGAATCGAGTACCGTCTAGCTTGTGCGAATGGAACGTGGAAATGGATTTTGTCTGTTGGCAATATCGTCGAGCGTGATTCAAGTGGTGCGCCCTTGCGTATGTTAGGAACGCATACCGACATCGATTATCTGAAACAGAATGAAGATCGTCTGAACCTATTGGCGAAAGTCTTTGAGAACAGCGGCGAAGGCATCATGCTGTGTGATGCGACCAATAAAATTGTTCAAGTTAATCAGTCTTTTACTAATATCACGGGGTATCTTTCCGAGGAGGTGATTGGCAAAAGTCCTAAGCTATTGTCATCGGGTAATCACGATGTCGCGTTTTATGATCGTATGTGGTGTACGATCAATGAAACGGGCTATTGGCAGGGTGAAATCTGGGATAAGCGTAAGAACGGCGAAGTGTTTCCGATGTTGCTCGGCATCTCGACGGTGCGGGGTGCGTATGACAAGCTGACGCATTATATCGCTGTGTTCTCTGATATTACTGAACACAAGGCTGCCGAGTCCAAGATAGAATATCTAGCGCATCACGATCCTTTGACTAATTTGCCTAACCGCACGCTGTTACGCGACCGCTTCGATCAGGCGATTGCGCGTGCGGCACGCAACCATTCACTGGTCGCCTTACTGTTTCTCGATCTGGATCACTTTAAGCAAATTAATGACACACTGGGGCATGATATGGGCGACCGCTTGCTACAGGCAATCGCAACCCGTTTGGTACAGTGTTTGCGTGACATCGATACCATCTGCCGCCAAGGGGGGGACGAGTTTATTATCGTGCTAACCGACTTGCTGGATATGGATAGGGTGGTGCAGATTACGCAGAAAATCCTGTTCCACTTACACGAACCCTTTGTTATCAATGGACTGCGCATCAGCACCTCATTCAGTATTGGTGTTTGCACTTACCCTACCGACGGCGTGAATTTCCTTGGGCTACTCAACAAAGCAGATACTGCCATGTACGCCGCTAAAAAACAGGGGCGCAATACCTTTCGTTTCTTTTCCGACGAGATGAATATTGCCTCAATTGAGCGTATAAATTTAGAGAACGGACTACGAAACGCCTTTGAAAAGGGTGAACTGAGCCTACACTATCAGCCGCAGTATGCTATCAATGGTCATCAAATGCTGGGAGCGGAAGCCTTATTACGCTGGGAAAAATCCGCTGGCGAGTGGATAGCTCCGAACACGTTCATTCCAGTCGCTGAAGAAATTGGTTTGATTGTGCCGATAGGTCACTGGGTATTACATGAAGCCTGTCGGCAAAACCAGCGATGGCATGATAACGGCGCAACGCTAACGGTGACCGTCAATGTGTCTGCTGTGCAGTTTAAGCAGGGTAATTTGGTGCAGTCAGTACGCTCTGCACTGGCATCATCTGGTTTAGAGCCGCGTTACCTAGAGTTAGAACTGACTGAAACAACCTTAATGCAAAATACTGAGATGGTCGTGGAGGTCATGACGGAACTCAGAAAACTGGGGGTGAAGTTTGCTATCGATGACTTTGGCAGTGGCTATTCTTCGTTGAATTGTTTAAAACTTTTTATAGTAGATAATCTCAAGATTGATGCGTCATTTATCAATGAACTCTCCAGCGGACGAGCGAAAGACAGAAGCATTGTTCAGGCAATTATTCAACTTGGACAGACATTAAATATTAAAGTGCTAGCCGAAGGCGTGGAAACGGAAAGCCAGCTTAAGCAACTTCAACAACTCGGCTGCGACAAGGTACAGGGTTTTTACTTAAATTATCCCCTCTCGGTAGAACAGTTTGAACGAGAGGTACTGCTACTTTCCAAAAAGCAATCTGCTGAAAAATAAGTTTTCACGCTAAAATTTACCACCATTTGCCCTCTGACAATCAGTCAATACTTTACCAACGCAATCAGTTTTGAGACCATAGCGGGTTAATAGCAGTCAATTATCTATAAAAAACTTTCTGAAAAATCATCGTGCATAATCAAACACCACAGTATTTAGTCGGTATCGACTTAGGGACAACGCATACCGTTGTTGCCTACACGCAAGCGAATAGCAGTCATCGAGACATTCAGCTTTTTCACGTTGAACAATTAATTGCACTAGGGCAGGTAGATGCAAGACCTCTATTGCCATCGGTGCGTTATCACCCTGCGGCTGGCGAATTATCAGCGGCGGATATTGTTTTTTCCACAGCGGGTGAGGGCAATCCTGCGATTATTGGCGAAGCAGCGCGGGTGTTAGGTGCGAAAACCACAGGGCGATTAGTGACCAGCGCGAAAAGTTGGTTATCACATCCATCGGTGGATCATAGCGCGGAGATTCTGCCTTGGGGTAGTGCCGATGATATTAACAAAGTCTCACCGATTGATGCCAGTGCCAGTTATCTTGCCCATATTCGTACCGTGTGGGCGCATAAATTCCCCGATGCCCCGTTGGAACAGCAAGATTTAGTCATTACTGTGCCTGCGTCCTTTGATGAAGGCGCGCGTTCATTGACTTTGGAAGCGGCGCGTAGTGCGGGTTTGCATAATGTCCGTTTATTAGAAGAGCCGCAAGCCGTGTGTTATGACTGGTTACGGCGTAACGCGGGCAATCTAAAACAACTGCTAGCCGATGTGCATTTATTGCTAGTGTGTGATGTCGGTGGCGGAACGACTGATTTAACGCTGATTAAAGTCGAACAAGGCGAAATCGAGCCGAAATTGACCCGTATCGGGGTCGGTAATCATTTAATGCTAGGCGGCGATAACATTGATTTAGCCTTAGCACGATTGGCTGAAAGTCGATTAAATAATGGTGAAAAACGCTTATCGGCGGCAGATTTATCACAATTAATTGAACAATGTCGCGTCGTTAAAGAACGCTTATTAGCCGAAGACGCGCCTGAACAACT
>NQJH01000411.1 GCA_002256685.1 Methylococcaceae bacterium NSP1-2
GCCTAATTCTTCAAATAGCGTACGACCTGTAAATTCCAACCAAGGATCATTGACGTAGTTGCATAACTTGTCGGTTCCCGCAGTCCAGATTAACGCATTCACGCCGTTGGCCAGGGTACGAAAATGCAGCTCACTTTCACGCAAGGCGTCTTCTGCGCACTTGCGGACGGTGATGTCCTGTATTGTACCTATGGAACGCAACGGTTTGCCCGTCTCGCTGAACTTAGTCTCGCATTGTTCGTATACATATTTGATGCGTCTATCAGCGAACAACAATCGATGCGTGATGGCATAGGCTTGCCGTGTTTCCAGTGACCTCTTGTAGGCTGTATTTACAGCCTCTCTGTCATCTGGGTGAATAGATTCAAGGAATGCCTCATAACTCGGTTCGAAACGTTCTTTATCAATTTCAAAAATGCGGAAAACCTCATCCGACCAGGTTAAACGATTTGCAAGGAGGTCTAGTTCCCAATTCCCGATATGCGCCAAATGCTGCGCTTCATTCAAGCGTTGGGCCGTTAAATTAAGCTCTACTTCTGCCTTTTTGAGTTCGCTGATGTCATCATAAACGCCCAATACGCCAATGATCTCGTTGTCAGGATTTCGCAGTGGCACTTTGGATGTGCGTAAATTGATTATTCGGCCATCCGGTGTGGTTTGTGGCTCCTCATATGCAAGTCTGGCTATACCCGTGTCTATGATTTTTCTGTCATCGGCCCGGTAAAGATCGGCATTGGCTGCCCATGACATTTCGTAATCGCTCTTGCCAATTAAATCCTGAGGATCGGTTATTCCAGCTTCCCTGGCAAATACCGGATTACAGCCGAGAAAGCGTAAATCCCGATCTTTCCAGAAGATACGGACGGGCACGGTATCAATGATAGCCTTCAGTAAATTTCGCGATTCGTTCAGTGCTTTTTCGGCTTGCCTTTGTTCAGTGATGTCGCGGTCAACGCCACGATAACCCAGCAGGTTACCCTCCGTATCCAGAATAGGAGTACCGTTTGTTAAAATCACATGCTCCGAGCCGTTCTTTCCCAACACGATGTTTTCGAGGTTCTGGAAAGACGATTTTGTTGCCACAATTTTGCCGAACGTTTCGGCGACTCGGGCTTCGTCGGGTGGCATAAAGTCAAAAGGGGTCTTATCGCGTAATTCTTCCGGATGATAACCGAGAAGTGAAAAAACACTGTCCGAGGCATAGGTATAACGACTTTGGGCATCGACTTCCCAGATCCAATCGGCCGAGGCAAGTGCTATGTCGTAAAAACGATTCTGGCTTTCGTGCAGTGCTAATTCCGTTTGCTTGCGTTTGGTAATGTCCCGCGATGAAGCATATACCAACGGTGTCTTATCAATCTGAACGAGAATGGCACTGACTTCGACCTCAATAAGATTCCCATCCTTACATCGGTGACGCGTTTCGAATTCAAAACGGTCAGGGCTAGCACATATTTTTTTAAACAACTGGAACAGTTCGGCTTTGCTAAAGCCTGCATCCCAGTCGGCAACGTTCATACCGATGATGTCATCGCGTGGGTAACCGAGCATGGCACAAAATGAATCGCTGGCCTCGACAATGTTGCCGTCTTGATCAAGTATGTGGATGCCATCACTGGCTAGAAGCAAGAGGGCTCGATTCCGTTCACTTTCACGAATCAGCGCGATTTTTGCTTGCCGATGTTCAGCGAGCTCTCGCATCAAACGTAACGTATTGGCGGAAAGTGTGGAGTAGACCGATAAGATGATGTCGACCAGTGTTTGAGTAGCGCCCCCCATTTGCTCTTGGGCGTGAAGTTTGGCCTCGTTGAGCGTCATGCCTTCTTTCATCGCCAATACGGTGTAAGCCATATAACGATCAGATTCAAGAATATGAGAGGCAAGCCAGCGCACCAGGAAGTCTAATGCGTCTTCAACAACCTGCGATTTGGGTTTCGATGCTTGACCCGCTTTGAGCCGTTCGACTTCCTCTATGAACGACGCGTGGGAATTTCGGTGTTTGACTTCAGAAATATCATCAACGAAAAACTCATGCCAAATCGTTTCTTCGGTCTGGAGGTGATAAACAGCATAGTCGGAAAGCTCGTCGAATATCTCATTCCACTGCGGAATATCCGATCTGAAGGCTACATGACTGGCGAGTACATTAAGCAGTTGCACCAATCTTCGATGTTGCTCATCGACTTTGGCTAGCCCTGTATTGAAGTTATCATCCCAAGGAAAAATTTCAATCAAGTTAGTTTGGGAGACTGAGTCGGAAATTGAGCTGATCAACATTAATTTTGAGGGCATCGGCACACTAGCGCAAATCTAAAACGGCATAGTTACATAGTTGGGTTCATTGCGTATTCCAGTGAATACTCC
>NQJH01000228.1 GCA_002256685.1 Methylococcaceae bacterium NSP1-2
GTTAAATCTGGAGTCCAATAGCTTTAGCTATTGGCGAATCGCAAAAAGCTAACGCTTTTTGACTCCAGATTTAACCCACCTCCCATCCCGTAAAGGGATGTTATCGGTTAAACAAGTCAATTATCGCACCGCTACAGAGAATGAATAAAGGTATGCACATCAGCTTGCGCAAACGGCCAAGCCAATTCTTTTTTAGTTGCTGGATGATATAAAACAGGAATACGAATAGCATACTGTGCTTGCCAGTGTTCTTGTTCAGCAATATCAATAAGTTCAATGACTGAATCGTAGTCATTCGGTAAACACTCTCGAATAATTTCCTCCGCTTGCTCACACAAATGACAACCCGCTGTGCCTAGTAATACTAAGTGCATCATTAATGTTTGGTGAGTTTGTCTAAATAACCCATAAATAACGCCGAGACGACAAAAGTCAGGTGCATGATAACGTACCACATCAATTTATCGTTCGATGTGGCATTGATATTCATAAAGACTTTCAGCAAGTGAATGGAAGAAATCGCAACGATGGATGAGGCGACTTTCATCTTTAAAGAGCCGTAATCATGCGTTCCTAGCCAGTCCAATTTTTCTGTGGCTTCACCAATGTCTAGGCGCGAAACAAAGTTTTCATAGCCGCTAAACATCACAATCACGATTAAACTCGCCACTAGCGTAAGGTCAATTAAGCTAAGTAAGGTCAATACTAAGTCAGACTCGCCAAGTTCAAAAATGTGTGGCAGGAAATGAAACATTTCTTGAAAGAATTTGATGAAGATAGCTAACAGTGCCAAACTCAAGCCCGCGTAAATGGGTGCGAGTATCCAGCGACTGCCGTACATCAATTTTTCTAGTGAATGTTCTATTTTTTCGTGGAAGGACATAGTGTTGTGTTTCAGCTCAGGGTTTATTATATAAAGACAGGAGTCCAATAGCTTTAGCTATTGGACATAAAACAGCTGAAGCTATTTTACTCCTGATGCTTGGTTAATTAATCGAAACTGGAAAGCAGGCTTTAGTTAATGATGCAAATGCGCCGCTAACCAACGCGCGGCAACCTCTTCAGCAATACCTTTACGGCGTGCGTAATCAGCTAACTGCTCTTTATCTATTTTACCGACATTAAAATACTGCGCTTCAGGGTGGGAGAAATACCAGCCACTGACTGCTGATGCGGGATACATAGCATAACTTTCAGTGAGTTCAATGCTGGTGTGTTCGGTGACATTGAGTAATTCAAATAATTTTTCTTTTTCAGTATGGTCTGGGCAAGCGGGATAACCGGGTGCAGGACGAATACCTTGATAACTTTCATTGATGAGTTGTTCAGGACTATGTGCTTCCTCTTCAGCGTATCCCCAATACTCTTTTCTAACCATTAGATGTAGGTATTCGGCAAAGGCTTCGGCGAGTCTATCCGCTAGGGCTTTGAGCATAATTGAGCTGTAATCATCATGGTCTTGTTCAAATTCTTCTAATTTTGCTTCGATACCTATGCCTGTCGTTACTGCAAAACCACCGATATAATCCGCTTTGCCGCTGTCTACGGGGGCAATAAAATCCGATAGACAATAATTAGGGCGACCGGGAGCTTTGATGTTTTGCTGGCGTAAGTGATGCAACGTTTCGCGGATTTGGCTGCGTGATTCATCCGTATAAACAATGACATCATCCCCCACACTAGCAGCGGGGAAAAAGCCAACCACTGCCCTCGCCTGTAACCAATTTTCACTGACGATTTTTTTCAACATCGCTTGCGCATCCGCGAATAAAGTGCGGGCTTCAACACCAACAACTTTATCATCCAAAATTTTTGGGTAACTACCTGCCATTTCCCACGTTTGAAAAAACGGTGTCCAATCAATGTAATCCACTAGCGTAGCCATTGGTAAATTATCAATGACTTTAATACCTAAGAAGGACGGTTTAACAGGTTCGTAGTTGCCCCAAGCATGTTTATTGGCTCTGGCATCTTCTAGCGAATGTTGTTTGGTTTTGGCTTCTCTACCTTTGTGGCGTTCTCTGACTTCTTCGTATTCTGCGTGAATACTTTTAATAAAGTCGTCTTTTAAATCGCTACTGAGTAAATTACTGGCAACACCCACACCGCGTGAAGCATCAGTGACATAGACGGTTGCACCTGAATAATGCGGTTCAATTTTGACAGCGGTATGAGCGCGTGAAGTAGTCGCGCCACCTATCATGAGTGGAATAGTAAAGCCTTGCCGCTGCATTTCTTTAGCGACATGCACCATTTCATCGAGTGATGGGGTAATCAAACCACTCAAGCCAATAATATCCACCTTTTCAAGGCGGGCGGTTTGTAAAATCTTCTCAGCAGACACCATTACGCCTAAATCAACGACATCATAGTTATTACATTGCAACACCACGCCGACGATATTTTTACCAATGTCGTGAACGTCGCCCTTAACGGTTGCCATCAAAATTTTACCGTTGGTTTGTCTATCACCAGCGGCTTTGTCGGCTTCCATGAACGGCATTAAATAGGCGACGGCTTTTTTCATCACACGAGCAGATTTAACCACTTGCGGTAAAAACATTTTACCTGCACCAAATAGATCACCGACCACGTTCATGCCGTCCATTAACGCGCCTTCGATAACGTGTAATGGGCGTTCGGCTTCTAATCGCGCTTGTTCGGTGTCTTCGTCAATGTAATCAGTGATGCCTTTAACCAGTGCATGTTCTAAGCGTTTACTGACAGGCCACGAACGCCATTCTTGATTTTCTACTTTGACTTCGCCCGTGCTGCCATCACCACGGTATTTTTCTGCTAGGGCTAATAATTGATCGGTACCGCTACCGTCATGACGGTTTAAGACTACATCTTCGATGGTGTCGCGTAAGTCTTTGGGAACATCTTCATAAATAGCGAGCTGTCCCGCATTAACGATACCCATGGTCATGCCCGCTTGAATAGCGTGGTATAAAAATACCGCATGAATCGCTTCACGGACTGGATTATTCCCACGAAACGAAAACGATACATTAGACACGCCGCCTGAAATCAACGCATAAGGCAGAGTGCGTTTAATCTCGTGGGTGGCTTCAATGAAATCGACACCGTAGTTGTTGTGTTCATCAATACCTGTGGCAATGGCGAAAATATTGGGGTCAAAAATAATATCTTCAGGCGGGAAGCCTACTTGCTCAACCAGAATTTTGTAAGCCCGTTGGCAAATTTCAATTTTGCGGGCTTTGGTATCGGCTTGCCCTTCTTCATCAAATGCCATGACGATAACCGCCGCGCCATAACGGTGTACCAGTTTGGCGTGTTTAATAAAGGCTTCTTCGCCTTCTTTCAACGAAATGGAATTAACTATCCCTTTGCCTTGAATACATTTTAGCCCTGCTTCCAAAATATCCCATTTGGAAGAGTCGAGCATAATCGGTACTTTAGCAATGTCAGGTTCTGCGGCAATCAGCATCAAAAAGCGCACCATCGCTTCTTTGGATTCCAACATGCCTTCATCCATGTTGATGTCGATGATTTGCGCACCGTTTTCCACTTGTTGTTTGGCAACGTCTAACGCGGCTTCGAAATCACCTTGAATAATAAGGCGTTTGAAAGCCGCTGAACCTGTGACATTGGTGCGTTCGCCGACATTGACGAATAAGGAATCCGCACCGATGATCATTGGTTCTAAGCCTGCAAGGCGGCATTTCTTTTCAATGGTTGGAATAACGCGTGGTGGGTATTTTTCTACTGCTTCGACAATGGCTTTTATAGTGGCAGGAGACGTACCGCAACAACCGCCGATAATATTGAGGTAGCCATTTTTTGCC
>NQJH01000229.1 GCA_002256685.1 Methylococcaceae bacterium NSP1-2
CAAGGGAATGAGCCTTTGTCATAGTCAATGCCTTGTTGTTTGGCTTGATTTTCCGTTAGCCCCATCCATGCGATTTCGGGATCAGTGTACGCAACCGATGGAATCGTCAGTGCGTCAAAACCTGATTTATGTCCAGCAGCCACTTCGGCAGCAATTTTAGCTTCGTACACGGCTTTGTGTGCCAACATGGGATTACCGACAATGTCGCCGACTGCAAAAATACGCGCCACGTTGGTTCGTTGTTGTTTATCAACGGGAATAAAACCTTGTTCATTGACTTCAATACCCGCCAATTCTGCACCGATTTTTTTGCCATTAGGTCGTCGTCCAACGGCGACTAATACTGCATCGAATAATTCATGTTCTGGCGCACCTTTACCTTCAAAAAATACTTTCAAACCTTCGGCATGAGACTCAATGGAAGTAACACGGGTTTCTAGCCAGATATTGTTGTATTGTTTTTTAATACGACGGTATAAAGGATTGACTAAATCTTTGTCACAACCGGGTATAACTTGATCCATTAATTCCACCACGCTGATTTCTGAACCTAGCGCGTGATAAACCGTTGCCATTTCTAAACCGATAATACCGCCACCGACGATCAGTAATTTTTTAGGAATTTCTTTCAGTGCTAAGGCATCGGTAGAATCCCATAACCGTGGATCATCATGGGGGAAAATAGGTATTTGTGTCGGTTGTGAACCAGCCGCGATAATGGCTTGATCGAAACGCACGGTAACAACACCATCTGCGGTTTGTACGGTCACTGTCTCAGGTGAGGTAAATGTTCCAATACCTTGAATTAGATTAACTTTACGCTGTTTCACTAAGCCGGCTAAGCCGTCATTTAAGGATTTGGTGACACTGGTTTTCCATGCCCGAATTTTGTCGATGTCCAGCGACGGTTTACCAAAACTCACGCCATGATCTTCAACTTCGGCAGCTTCATGAATGATATGGGCAATATGTAGCATTGCTTTTGACGGAATACAGCCGACATTTAAACAAACGCCACCGATGACAGGATAACGTTCTATCAACACGACTTGTTTACCTAAATCAGCGGCACGAAACGCCGCTGTATAACCACCAGGACCGCCACCTAAGACTAAAACTTCTGCATGTACTACTGTATCGTTCATTTTGTATTGTCCTTGTCTTAAAGTAACAAACGGCGAATATCGCCCAAATAATATTTAATAGTTGCCATGAATCTCGCGCCTTCTGCCCCATCAATCACCCGATGGTCATAGGTTAAATCTAACGGTAGCATAAGTTTTGGCTCAAATTCTTTGCCATTCCAGACGGGCTGCATTTTGGCGCGAGTCACACCCAGTATGGCAACTTCAGGCGCGTTGACTATCGGGGTAAATGCCGTGCCACCAATACCGCCTAAGCTGGAAATTGTCATACAACCGCCCTGCATATCCGCAGGTAACAACTTACCTTGACGGGCTTTTTCACTTTTTTCGGCGATTTCAGCCGCCAGTTCGTTAACAGTTTTTTTATTAACGTCGCGTAATACAGGAACGACTAAGCCTTTAGGCGTATCGACAGCAACACCAATATTAAAATATTTTTTGAGTATCAGTTGTTCGCCATCAGCCGATAAAGACGCGTTAAAACTGGGGAATTGCTGCATGGCGGCAACTAAGGCTTTAATGATAAACATCAAACCAGTGATTTTTAACTCGCCTTTGGCTTTGTCCGCGTTCAGTGCGTTACGGAAGGCTTCCATTTCAGTGACATCGGCTTCTTCATGGTAAGTAACCATCGGCAAATTCAGCCATACGCGGCTTAAATTCTGCCCCGTCAAGCGTTTAATCTTGCTCAGCTTTTGGGTTTCTATGTCACCAAATACGGAGAAATCAACCGCTGGAATGCTAGGAATACCCGCACCCGTGGCAACAATGCCTTCTTCCATGACTTTTTTGACGAATTTTTTTACATCGTCTTTTAGTATGCGTCCCTTACGACCACTGCCGGTTTTGATTTTGCTAATATCCACGCCTAATTCACGCGCAAATAGCCGTACAGAGGGCGACGCGTGAGCTGATTTTGAGGTGTCGCTTTGTGTCGTTACCACTGCTGTTGCAGGTGCAGTGACAACAGCAACAGGTGGCAGTGGGGCTTGTTCTACTGGGGCAACAATCGCAGGTTCTGCACGGCGTTCAACAAATGAGGCAGCATCTGCTGGTTCTGCATTCGCTAATACGGTCGCAATCAATGAACCTTCGGAGACTTTATCGCCATGTTTAATATAGACTTGTTGTACTGTCCCTGCGGCACTAGACGGTAAATCCATACTGGCTTTATCGGTTTCTAGGGTGGCAACGGTTTGTTCCAATGCCACTACATCACCCGGTTGAATCAATACTTCAACGACATCGATTTCAGCGACATTACCAACATCTGGCACTCTAATTTCAATTAAAACTGTCATTTCAATATCTTCCTAATAGGGTAACTGTATGTAATACGCATAAAGACATAGCAGTCTGGCACTCGTGTTCAATTAAAACTGTCATATTGATTCCTTATCTTAACCAAGGTGCGGTTGCATCAGCCGCTAACCCATATTTAGCAATCGCCACATCAATTTTAGCCGCTTCAAATTGTCCCAAATCTGCCAAACTTTTCAAAGCGGCAATAGTAATATTGTAACGATCCACTTCAAAAAAACTGCGTAGATTTTCACGGGTATCAGAGCGACCAAAGCCATCTGTCCCTAATACGGTGTAAGGGGCTTTAATGTAAGGACGAATTTGTTCCGCAAAGGCGCGAGTATAATCAGTACTGGCAATCACCGGTCCTACCGCATTACTTAGGCAGTGAGTAACATGCGCTTGTTTCGGGGTTTCGGTAGGATGCAAACGATTCCAACGTTCACAGCTTTGACCATCGCGGGCTAGTTCAGTAAAGCTAGGGCAGCTCCATAAATCGGCTACCACGCCCCAATCATCATGCAGTAATTGTGCAGCAAATTCGACTTCGCGGAAAATAGTCCCCGAACCTAATAACTGTACACGCGGAGCTTTGGATGCTTCACCCTGACGGAAGCTATACATACCTTTTAATATATCCGACTCGATACCTTTGGGCATCGCAGGATGGGTATAATTTTCGTTCATCACGGTGATGTAATAAAAAACATCTTCTTGTTCGACATACATACGGCGTAGACCGTCTTGAATAATGACCGCCAGCTCATAAGCATAAGTCGGGTCGTAAGACACACAATTAGGCACAGTCGCCGACATGATATGACTATGACCGTCTTCATGTTGCAAACCTTCACCGTTCAGCGTGGTACGTCCTGCCGTACCGCCCATTAAAAAGCCGCGTGTACGTTGATCAGCCGCTGCCCAAATTAAATCGCCGACGCGTTGAAAACCAAACATCGAGTAATAAATGAAGAATGGAATCATCGGCACGTTATGGGTGGAATACGACGTACCTGCCGCTATCCAATCACACAAACCGCCCGCTTCGTTAATGCCTTCTTGCAATACTTGACCGTGTTTATCTTCTTTGTAAAACATCAATTGGTCGGCATCTTGTGGGGTATAAAGTTGCCCAACTTGTGACCAAATACCCAATTGACGGAACATACCTTCCATACCAAAGGTGCGTGATTCATCGGGCACAATCGGCACAACGCGCTTACCGATATTTTTGTCTTTTGTCAGAATGTTCAACAAACGCACAAACGCCATTGTGGTGGATGACTCTTTGTCGTTGGCTTCCAGCAAAGCTTTAAAATCGCTAAGTACGGGGACATCCAGCGCGT
>NQJH01000230.1 GCA_002256685.1 Methylococcaceae bacterium NSP1-2
AGACTATGCACAATCTGAGTTTGCCAATAAGGTGATGGATATTAGTCAATTTTTGATGCAAGCCGATTGTAATTTCAGTGAACAACTAAAACCCTTAGCGGCATCGGTGTGTTTGCATACCCCGTGTTCATTAAAAAATGCCATGCGATCAGAAAAAGGCGCGTTGCAATTATTACAACAAATTCCAGAATTAACTATTAAAAAGCTACCCGATACGATTGTTTGTTGTGGTTCAGCGGGCAGTTATATGCTGGAGCATTCTGCAATGGCAGAGGCTTTATTGGCGGATGTGTTGAATGCCGCTTCGACAACAGAGGCGAATTATTTGGTGAGTTCTAATATTGGTTGCGCGTTGCACATTGCAGCGGGCTTGAAAGAACGGGGAATGACGATGGAAGTGTTACATCCTGTGGTACTGATTGCACGGCAATTAAAATGATACCTAAAAAACCTGTCAGGTTTTAAAAACCTGACAGGTCATTTGGATTACACGGGATCAGCTACTTTAATTTTTTTACGGCGAAAATTACGACCATAAAAAATCTCCATTACTTCCCTGTGGAGTTTCTTTTCAATTTCCGATTTTTGATCGCCTGACAAATTGCTCTCTTTCTCAAACAAATAATTTTCCAATTCTGTTTCTTTCAACATCATTTTAGTGTGGAAAATATTTTCCTGATACACATTCACATCAATCATTTGATAGCTTTCTTGAGTATCTTTAGCAATGAAATCTTGAATCGAGGTAATATTGTGATCGATATAATGTTTTTTACCTGATATATCACGCGTAAAACCACGCACACGATAGTCCATTGTCACTACATCAGATTCAAAACTATGAAGCAAATAATTTAACGCTTTTAATGGCGAAATACGCCCGCAGGTTGATACATCAATATCAGCACGAAAGGTACTAATACCATTATCGGGATGGCTTTCAGGATAAGTGTGTACCGTAATATGGCTTTTATCCAAATGCCCTAACACCGTTTCAGGTAATGGACCTGGCGATTGACTATTCATGCTGGGCGGTGGCGGTGAATCCCCTTCGGAAATCAGCATCGTCACGCTCGCACCCTGCGGCTCATAATCCTGACGGGCAATATTCAATACTTGCGCACCGATAATTTCAGCAACGTCTTTAAGAATTTGTGTCAATTTATCTGAATTATACGCTTCATCGATATACTCAATATAAGCCTGTTGTTGTTCTGCGGGCGCGTAACAAATATCGTAAATATTGAAACTGAGCGACTTTGTTAAATTATTAAAGCCGTGTAATTGCAATTTATTCAATGTAGTTAAACCTCAATAACTTCAAAATCATGGGTAATTTCTACCCCTGCTTTTCCTAACATAATGGAAGCAGAACAATATTTTTCTGCTGACAATTTCACGGCGCGTTCCACAGCCGCCACTTTTAAATCATGACCCGTCACCACAAAATGCAAATGAATTTTACTAAACACACTGGGGACAGCATCGACACGTTCCGCCGTCAATTCGGCAACACAACCTGTCACTTGGTGCCTACCTTTTTCTAAAATCTGAATCACGTCGAATGACGAACAGCCACCGACTCCCAGTAACATCAGTTCCATCGGACGCATACCCATATTGCGACCACCATGATCGGGAGGACCATCCATAACGACTGTATGACCACTGCCAGATTCGCCGACAAACATCACACCATCAACCCATTTGACTGTTGCTTGCATTTTCTTTTTCCCCGAATAAAAATGACGTGCATGTTAGCACACAATAGTAATTGCTAGAATGCTGATATTGATTTTTAACGGTAATGTCATAAAGTTAAAGTACTTATATGACAATAATGTTAATTTTTGCGTTTATTCTTTCAAACATTATTATAAAAGATTATAGTTTGATGAACGAAAACCCATCACTAGTCCATCAGGAGAACACCATGTCCGAGTATAAAAAATACCAATGTGAAGTTTGTGGTCATATTTACGATGAAGCCGAAGGTGATCCCGATTCAGGCATTGCCGAAGGTACACGCTGGAGAGATGTGCCAGAAGATTGGCGTTGCCCCGAATGTGGGGCGGAAAAAGGCGAATACCGCTTAATGGTTTAGCGTCATGCACGTCATTATCATAGGCTCAGGGGTTGCGGGCGTTAGCTTTGTAGAAAAATATCGTACCCTAGCAAAAGACGCAGACATTACCCTGATAACCAAAGAAAATGACGGTTATTATTCCCGCCCTTTGCTATCGCGTGGGTTTACCAAAGACGACATTGAACACAGTATTATTCTAAAAACCTTTGATAAACTACGCGATAGTCAAATCAATGTACTGAGTGACACGGAAGTCACTCACATTTCACGCACCCGTAAAACGCTTACTGTGCGTCATGCTGAACAAGAACAAATCCTCAACTACGATAAACTCATTATTGCTACGGGTTCAAAAGCCTTTATACCGCCACCGTATCGCCCCTTTAATGAGCTATTTTTCTGTTTAAATAGTCTGACTGATTTAAAAACCTTACGCCGTGTCCGCGCCACTTTACCCAAACCACACTGGGCAATCATTGGTGGCGGTTTAATTGGTTGCGAAGTGGCTTCTGATTTAGCAACGGCTGGCGATAATGTCACCTTATTTCATGTCATGGACAGACTCATGGAACGGCAAATAGTCCCTGAAGATTCGGTGTTATTAAAGCAAGTGTTAGAAAATTCAGGTGTTACCGTATTGTTAAATCAAGCGATTAGCAGTTTGAGTAAACCCGAAGAAAAAATCTGCATCACCACCGACACCGCGCACGAATTTGATGCTGTCATTGTTGCCTGTGGTTTTCAACCCCGCACCGAACTAGCCACACAAGCAGGTCTGGCTATCGGACGCGGTATAAAAGTTAATGATTACTTACAAACCGAAGACGAATCTATTTACGCGCTAGGTGATGTTGCCGAACTTCCCAACGGCAAACTTTATGCTTTTATTCTACCAATACGCAGTCAAGCCCTTTGGCTAGCCAACCACCTCGCAGGACAAGAACCACAAAGCTGGTCACCGCCTGTTTTTACTACCAAAGCCAAAGTACATGGCTTTGAAGCGGCGCATCCTTATCAGGTTTAAATTACCCTAAGGTTTTTCTTTAATGGTTAAGATGCTGTTCACTGTCCCTGTGTAGAACACCATAATTTTCACAGGGACTGTTCCCGTATTGCGTCCATTGTGTGCGGTATTCACGACTTCAACTAACGGATCACCTGCTTTTAGATGGTTGACCGAACCATCTTTCAGCATCACATCTAACGTGCCGTCTAAAATCATTGCAAAAGAAGGCACGGGGTGACGATGCCAGCCTGTTTCACCATTGACGGGGATTTCTATCATCAATGCGGTGACTTGGGCTTTTTCGTTGGTCGGATAAACCACGTCTTTACCGTCCCACGTTGTAGTGGTTTTAATCAGTTGAGTGCTGGTGACTTTTTCTGCTGTGTGGTTGTGAGTAGTCGCACACGCGCTTAATGACAGCGATAAAACGACAGTAAGCAATTGTTTATTCATTATAAATAGCCTTTTTAAATAGGGATTAACGACGACAGCGGTTAAAAATATCCAGTTCTGCATCATATTCGCCCGTTTGTACGTCCAGCATTCCAAGTAGCGAATGAAATAAATTGTCGTGTGAATATTCCTCGCCGCTGTGCTGTTTTAAGCAATCGGTATCAATATTAAAACTCGTGGCAAATTCAGGTGATAACCACATGATAAAAGGAATGTGGATTTGTTCGTCGGGTGCGAATTTATACGG
>NQJH01000231.1 GCA_002256685.1 Methylococcaceae bacterium NSP1-2
GGCGATTTTATTCGGATTGCAGCCTTTGACGGGGGTATTATTTGGCACACTGACCATGACAGGCGATTTACTGGCAAGTTTTATCAAACGCCGACGGGGGAAAGTTGAAAGCAGTCGTGCAAGAGGTCTTGATACTGTGCCAGAATCATTGTTACCTTTATTATTCCTAAAAGATTCTCTCGCGTTGGGCTTTATTGACATACTATTGGTCGTGGGGCTTTTTTTCCTGTGTGAAGAATTTATTTCGCCGATTCTTTACAAATGGCATATTCGAAATCGACCTTATTAAACATCAAGGCAGCTATGAAAACGCAAGGCTTGCGGGTATTAACTTACAATATCCATAAAGGTTTTAACATGAGCAACCGACACTTTGTGTTGCATCAAATTCGAGAAGCCTTGATAGCGGCGGATGCCGATTTGTTGTTTTTGCAAGAGATGCAAGGTGAACATTCACGCCATGAAAAAAAAGTGGAGAATTGGCCTGATGATTCACACAGTGAGTTTATTGCGAAAGGTGTCTGGCCATTTTTTGCCTATGGAAAAAATGCAATTTATAAGGCAGGTCATCATGGCAATGCGATTTTAAGCAAATACCCTTTTGAACACTGGGAAAATATTAACGTGTCCCCTTTCCCGTGGGCGAGTCGTAGTCTGCTGCATGGGGTTATTCGACTGCCTGATAGCGATCAAGATGTGCATGTCGTTTGTATTCATTTTGGCTTGATGGGCAGAGAACGTCGCTTGCAAATAAGCAAACTGTGTGAGCGCATTGATAGTCATGTGCCGCATGACGCGCCGTTGATTGTCGCGGGTGATTTTAACGATTGGCGAGGGCAAGCAGGGCGGCTTTTTCTTAATCATCTGCATTTGCAGGAAGTTTTTCGACAAACGCATGGACGCTATGCGCGTACTTTTCCTGCGTTGTTACCTTTTTTGCAGATGGATAGGATTTATTATCGGGGTTTAACGCCCGTGTCATGTGAACGACTAACGCATTCACCTTGGCAGTCACTGTCAGATCACGCGCCACTTACCGCTTCATTTAGCTTATGAACAGTAAACTTACCTTACCTAATCTACTGACGGGATTCCGCTTTGTAGCCGCGCTCGGTTTATTATGGTTAGCATGGCATGGCTATGGCATTGCGTTTATGGTGCTGTTAGCGTTGGCTTTTTTGACTGATTTATTAGACGGTCTTGCCGCACGATTAACAGGACAGGTTTCCCAATTTGGTGCGACCTTGGACAGTTGGGCGGATGTTGTCACTTATCTGACTACCGCTATCGGTTGCTGGTGGTTATGGCCTGAAGTGGTGTATAGAGAGCTGATTTTTGTGGTCTTGATGGTTGCCAGTTGTTTGTTACCCGCTGTTGTTGGCTTTAGTAAGTTCGGCTGTTTTACCAGCTATCACACTTGGGGCGTAAAAATAGCTGCCGCTTCTATGGGCTTGTCATTATATGTATTATTTTTCGGCGGTCCCGCATGGCCGTTTCGAATGGCGGCTGTCATCTGCATACTTGCCGCCATTGAAGAAATCGCTCTCACGTTACTGTTGTCCGAATCCGAGTCTAATGTGCGTTCAATCTGGGATGTGTTAAAGCGTTCTCACCATCACAGTTAGTTATCGCTAACCCAATCTACCCCGCTACCAAAATTACTCGATGTCTTTGCCCCACCGTCCTGCATAAAACCGCTCATACAGTGCAACACGAGACCGTTCCGCTAATTCGATGGCTTTAAAGTCCTCATCAAGCACGTCAATATTTCCCTGATAACCCACTGCCATCATTGCCATTGGTGTGCAGTCGCTAGGTATATGGAATAGCTCGTGGGCTTTTTCAGCATCAAAACCACCCATTTGATGCACAATCAAGCCTAACGCAGTTGCTTGTAAACATAAGTTTGCTGCCGCCGCGCCCGTGTCGTACATTGCCCAACGATTCGGCTTATCGTTATGGTTAAACTTTGCCATTGCCACTGATAATATTAATATCGGTGCGTTTTTCGCCCATAATTGGTTTCTTTCCGCCAAGGTGGTGAGTGCGTTTTGCCAACTGTCCGCATCGGTATTTTTATTACACACTATAAAACGCCACGGTTGATCGTTATAACATGACGGGGCCCAACGCGCAGCTTCCAACAGTGCCAATAAATTATCATGACTGACGGGTTTGTTGGGGTCAAATGCTCTAGGACTCCAGCGGGCTTCAATAAGATCGTGAATTTTTACACTGGTTATTGCTGGTTTGATTTGCATGGTTATCTCCTTGGTTGAGGTTTTACAGTGTCAATGCGCCGTTACGGTAATCACGAAACGCTTGTTCAATTTCTTCAACGCTATTCATTACAAACGGTCCTGATTGTACAACAGCCGATGTACCAACAGTCAATTTGCCTTGATACACATACACTAAAACCGTGTGCTGTGTTGCTATTGGAATAGTAAGCGATTGTTGTGGGCTTAACGATACATCAAGGTACAACGGTTGCGTGGTTACGCCTTGCACCGCGCCTGTGATAGTTTCTGTATCGCTCACATAATCACCCGCAATGACTTTAATGTAACCACCATTTGCCAAACTGACATGCGGAATAGTTGCTGCGGCAATGTCTTTATAATGCGGTGGTTTCATTTTTTCTGCCGCAGGTAAGTTAATCCACAACTGAAAACCGTGCAACAAGCCATTTTCCTGTTCAGGCATTTCTGAATGAATAATGCCATGCGCGGCAGTCATCCACTGCACGTCCCCTGCCCTTAAATGCCCTTCATTACCCAAATGATCGCGGTGTAACATCGCGCCTTCCAGCATATAGGTAACAGTTTCAAAACCCCGATGCGGATGGCTAGGAAAGCCACCAATGTAATCCACCGCTTCATCTGAACCAAATTCATCCAATAATAGAAACGGATCAAACGCCTTTTGGTGTTGCTGGTGAATAATGCGTTTGAGTTTAACGCCTGCGCCGTCACTGGTCGCCTGCCCTGTGATAACCGCCGCCAATTGTCGTGTTTGCTTAGTCATTTTACACCCCCAATAAATTGTTTTTAAGCACATAATAATCCAGTGAATAACGTCCGCCACCGATAAAAATCAGTGCACTAGTGGCTGATAACAACGCCAGCGCGTATTCAATGCCATGCGTGTCTAAAAAGAAGCCTTTACCCACATGCACCGATAACAGTGCAACTAGCATAGTCAAGGCATTAACTGCCGCCGCCGCACGCGTACCTAAACCCAGTATTAACGCGACTCCACCGAAAAATTCTGCACTACCTGCTAATAAGGCCATAATAAATCCGGGCGTTAAACCGACCGATGCCATCCATTGTCCTGTACCTTCTAAGCCGTAACCACCAAACCATGCGAATAATTTTTGGCTACCGTGTGCGGCTAAAATTAAACCGATGGGAACGCGTAATATAAGAGCTTCAACGCCAGCGTTAGCAACCAATGTTTTGTGAATTAATGTTTTCATAATGACCTCTTTGTTTAATGTTGAGTTCATTATAGAGTTGGCTAGCCGAATAAAAAGCGGTAAATTCTGCTCAATCACTTCAAAATAATTGAACAATCCACTTGAGTAGATATTATGAAATATCCCATCACGCTAGATGCACTGGAAGTCCTCGATGCAATTGACCGAAAAGGCAGTTTTGCAGCGGCAGCTAACGCGCTGTTTCGCGTACCGTCGGCAATTTCTTATACCGTACAAAAACTGGAACAAGATTTGGATGTGGTGTTGTTTCGCAAGGAAGGTAGAAAAGCCATACTCACACCCGCAGGAAAAGTATTACTCGAACAAGGACGGGAAATATTAAATGCAACCGAACGGCTGGCTATTGCCACTAAAAAAACCCATAGCGGCTGGGAACCTGTGTTCACTATCGCGATAGATTCCATTTTGAAATTTGATTTTATCTACCCGTTGATTGCCAAGTTTTACGCAATACTGCCCGACATTGAAATTAATATTTATGAGGAAGTATTAGGTGGGACACACGAAGCACTCACCAGCAATCGCGCTGATTTGGTCATCGGTGTGGGTGTTGAAGCCACACCAAATAAAGGCATTAACTATCAGAAAATTCAACAGATTGAATGGATTTTCGCGGTTGCTCCAGCGCATGAGCTAACTAAAGCCCCATTGCCCCTATCGCAACACATAATTGAACAATACCGTTTTATTGTGGTGCGAGATTCATCGAGACAACAAGCACCACAAAGCCATCGAATCTTCAACAAACGACCCGTATTACGCGTGTCGTCGCTGACAGAAAAAATACAGGCACAATGCTCGGGTTTAGGCGTTGGTTTTTTGCCCGCACATCGCATTCAGGGTTTGCTTGCACAAGGTCTACTGGTCGCATTGCCAGTAGAAAAATTGATACCAACAGAAGCTCTTCAGATGGCATGGAAAACAACCAATAGCGGTAAAGTATTGGGCTGGTTTATCGAACAATTATCCCAGCATGATTTTGGTTAGGAGTAACCAGATTGTTTGCTTTGTATAAAATTAACCAGACTACCAAAGGTTTCAAACACCTCAGCATTAATTTCATCGTCTTCGATAGTACAATCCAATTGTTCTTCAATCAGCGTAATTACGTTAACCACACCGATAGAATCCAGTTCGGCTAAATTGCCCAATAACGGTGTCGCGCTATTAAATGAGGTAATATCTGTGTCCAAGTGCAAGGCTTGTTGTAACAAGTCTTTTGCAAATTTATTCATATCCATGTATGACTCGGTGAACTATTCGCGATAAATGTCATTATAATTTTCTAAGCAGATTATTTTTACAAAAGGGAGCGATTATCTATGAAAACAGCCAATTGGACAATATTTTATCTTTTTAATATCTGGCTCCCGTTTTAATTATTAGCATCTTTACTGGATCTATTCATGAATATATTATTGATTTTATTATTATTCTTGCCCATAAATGTCAGTGCAGAGGTCTATCAATGGCAAGATGCTAACGGCAAACAGCATTTTTCTGACCACACCGCTGAGCCTGATGCAAAAACAGTAGCGATAAAAACCACGCAAGGTTTTTATCACATTAAAACCGTTTACGATGGCGACACCGTCGTCTTGGAAGACGGGCAGAAAGTTCGTTTGTTAGGCATTAATACCCCTGAAATATCACACCGTGGCAATGAAGCCGATGCAGGTGGTGAAGACGCGAAAAAATGGCTAATTGCCAAACTGAAAAATGGCAAAGTCCGTTTAGAAACCGATGTCGAAAAAAAGGATAGCTACGGTAGAACGCTAGGACATTTATTCACCGAAAACAACGAGCATATTAATGTATTATTAGTTGCCGCAGGGTTAGCAGAAGTGAGTATTTGGCCACCCAATTTAAAATATACCAACGATTTGGTAACAGCGGAACAACAAGCAGAAACTGCGAAACTGGGACTTTGGCAACGCCCTGAATATGCTCCAATTCCTGTCGAGCAACTGACAGCAGAAGGACATCACGGCTGGACACGCATAGTTGGTAAAGTAACAAAGGTTAATCCTGCCAAAAAATTTGTCTATCTGGAATTTACCGACCGCTTCAATGCGCGTATCGAAAAAGAATCGCAGTCTTTGTTTCCTGATATTAATAGCTATCAAGGAAAAACCATCGAAGTACGCGGCTGGCTTAATAAACGTGGCAACAAGTTCTCCATGTTAATTCGCCATCCCAGTGCCATAAAGTAACTAAACACATTCTCTGTCACAGGAGTCCAATAGCTTTAGCTATTGCCGTGAAAATAGTCACAAAATCTCAGGCAGAAAAAATTCACTCACCAGCATTTGCCGATGCTTAATCGCATAAACCGTGCGTCTGCCCCATATCGGTTGTTTGATATGGGCGACATCCAATGCGCGGGGTGTCCATTCGTTAGGATTAATCAGCGTCACATCCATTGCGATACGCTCTAATTGCGGATAGGAAAAAATCACCTCACCCAAGGGGCGTGACCCTAATTTTGATAAACTACGATTAGCCACTTTGATAGTGGCGGCAGGCATAATAGTTCTGGCTAAAATCAGCGGTTTGCCGTTAGCGTGTAATAACACTTCGCGG
>NQJH01000232.1 GCA_002256685.1 Methylococcaceae bacterium NSP1-2
CGCAATTTAGGCGGTATTATTATTATCGATTTTATCGATATGAAAAGCCAAGACCATAAGCAACAGGTGTTACAAGCATTGGAACGCAATTTAGCCAAAGATTGGGCAAAAACTAAAATCACCGAAGTGTCCGTATTAGGCTTGGTGGAAATGACCCGCAAACGCACCCGCGAAAGTTTGGAACATATTTTGTGTGAGCCGTGTGGAGCTTGCGGTGGACGTGGGGTGTTAAAAACCGCCGAGTCCATGTGTTTAGAAATATTTCGAGAAATTATTCGTGAAGTCCGTTTATACAAAGTGCAGACTTTATTGGTACTTGCCTCTAATGATGTGGTTGCTATGTTGCTGGATGAAGAAGCCGATATGTTGGCAGAGTTAGAGATATTTTTAGATGTACAAATTAAGTTTAGAGCCGAGTCAGAATATAATCAGGAACAATATGATGTCGTGTTACTGTAAAACACGCATACCCTCTAGTTCCTACGCGTTGCGTAGGAATTTATCTAATCCGCGTTGCGGTTTATTGTACAGCGTAGCACGCTGTCACTGCATTCCCACGCAACGCGTGAGAACGAGTAGTTACTTTAAAATATAAGTCAGTTTTCGTGATTCATCATATTAAACGCGCCACGCGTCATCTTATTTTTTGGTCTTTGATTGCTAGCGCGTTGGGTTTATTGACCGTGCGACTGTTGTTAATTGGACTTGACCACTACAAACTTGAATTAGCCGATGAGATCAGCAAACAAGTTGAAGCACCTGTTACTATCGGGCATTTAAGAACACATTTTCATCATTTTAGCCCTCAGTTGGTGCTAAAAGACATTACCATTTCCCCGCCTAAAAATAATAACGAGTCGCCTTCTATTCAACTAAAAGAAATGCGTTTAGGCATTAATTTAATTGATTTGATATGGAGTCATGATGTGTTCTCATCGTCTTGGGTCGCACTGGTGGGTGTAAAACTTACCGTAAAAAAACAAGCCGATGGCAGCATTGCTATTGTGGGTTTAAAAGCAGGTAGCGGACAGCCGTTGTGGCTATTACAAGGCAGGAAATATCAAGTATTACAAAGTACGCTAACGTGGCAAGATGAACAAAAACACGGCAAGCCACTCATTTTTGATGATGTTAATCTCGAAATAAAAAATGAAGGCGATCGCCACCGCGTTAATATTTTAATGAATTTATCAAAAAAACAAGGTAAATCCTTACGCGCTTCACTGGATATTAACGGCAATATTTTTGAGCCGTTAGCGATTAATGGCACGGGATTTATTGAAGGTAAAGCCATTAATTTACCCGAATGGGTGACGCTGAGTTTACCATTAAGCCTTAATATCAAATCAGGTGTCGGTGATTTTAAAGTCTGGGGCGTTTGGAAAAACTCAAAATTGGTGTCCATGACAGCGGATGGTCAGGCACAGCAGTTACAAATCAGTCAGCAACATAAAACTGACTTTACCAGCAAACATTTTTCCACGCTGTTTTTCTGGTCTAAAGATAATGATCAATGGCAAATTGATGTTGAACGATTTTTACTGGAAACGGCGAATAAAAAATACCCCGTGGGCGCGTTCAGACTTTCAGGAGTCAGTGCGGAAGATGCACTACTGCATAAAATCGCCTTGTCTAGTCGGCAAATTGATTTGCATCAAATCGCCAGTCTTACGCAATTTTTCGCGCCATTAACTGATGACCAAGCCAAACTATTAGCGCAAGCACAGCTCAAAGGGGAGTTGAAAAATGTTACCATATCGGCTGATATGGATAACAAACAGCTAAGCGTCAACGGCAAATTTAATCACCTGAGCAGCGAACCTGTCTTAACACTGCCCGCCATCGAGAATTTATCAGGGTCTATTAAAGGCAACGAACAACAAGGCAAAATACGGCTAACGACTGATCACGCACAAATTAAATACCCGCATTTATTTCGTAATCCCATACCGATTAACAAACTCAACGGCATACTGACGTGGCAACAAAATGTCGATGATTGGATGGTAACCAAGTCGATGCTGGAAATAAATTCGCCTGATATACAAAGTAAAAGCCGCTTACAACTCATTATTCCCAAAACCGATCAGCCTGTTTTTATGGATTTACAAACGGCGTTTTCTGGTAAAGACATGAGTAAAGCAGGCACTTATTATCCAACCACGATTATGAGTAAAACGCTGGTCGATTGGCTAGATCATGCGTTTATTGGCGGCAAAGTGCCTAAAGGCGATTTGTTATTTTATGGCAATCTAAACGACTTCCCGTTTACTAAAGGGCAAGGTGTGTTTGAAGTGTTGTTTTCTGCGCAGCAATTGGAACTAAATTATCACCCCAATTGGCCGCATTTAACGGAGTTGGCAGGAGAGGTGTTATTTTTTCAAGACCGTTTACAAGTCAATCTGACCCAAGGCAAAAGCGATAAAATTAACATCAAACAAGCGGAAATCACCATACCTTCATTGGATAAAGGTGAACAGGTAAACGTACAGGGCGATTTTACCGCTGGTGTTTTGGACACGCTGAATTTTTTACAAAAAACGCCATTAGATTTACCTATTCAACCTGTGTTAAATGCCATTACGCCCCAAGGCAACACGGAAGTAAATTTAGCCCTCACCATTCCTATGGAAGACTATATCCCTGCTAAAGTGAATGGCACGGCTAAATTAAACAAAGCGAACTTAACAGTCAACGCGTTGGATTTGGTGGTTGATAACATGACAGGGGCGTTAAAATTCAACGAGCAAGGCATTTACACGGACAAGCTTGACGCGGTGGCGTTAGGTTATCCGATTGGCATAACGATTAGCAGTGACAAACAAAAAACCACTATAAACGCCAATGGCTACACCGACATTGATACCCTAAGAAAACAGTTTGTAATGGCTGGCTGGTCGATAGCAACAGGTGGTAGCGATTATAAATTACAGTTACAACTGCCCTACGGGAATAAACCTTCAGAACTGACCGTACAGTCAATGTTAAAAGGCATCACGCTGGATTTACCCGATGGTTTAAAGAAAACCCGTGAGCAACAACGCGCATTATCACTTAACTTTAGTCTCGTTGATAAACCACTATTACCGATTAGCCTTAATTATGATAATCAACTCAAAGCCGCGCTGAGCCTTGATGTTAAGCAAAATAGCCTGCAAGCGGGACACCTTTTAATTGGCTCAGGTGAAGTTAGCGTAGCACCAAAAACAGGACTTAAACTGGAAATTAATAAAGAACAGTTAGCCTTACAAGAGTGGCTAGGCATCAGTGCTTCAATGGCTAAGACTGACTCCACAACAACAATGAGCATACCGGCAATTAGTGAAATAAAAATTCACAGTGATTCCGCGCTATGGAAAAAAACCCCGTTAGGTCTGCTTGACCTCAGCCTAAAACCCAATGGGAAACAATGGGTAGGCATACTAAATAGCAAATTTGCCAAAGGTAAACTCAACATTCCCTTTGACCTAACAGGCGCGAACCGCATCAGCCTAAACATGGACGAATTGGATTTATCACTCGCTAAACAACTGAATAACCAAGACAGCGCGGAAACCGCCGCACTGGCAACAGAAGCCATGCCGTTACTCACGCTCACTAGCCAAAAAACCCGCTGGCAAGGTATTGAACTAGGACAGTTAAACCTAGTTACTGACCGTATTCATAATGGTATAGCCTTTAAAAACGTAAGCCTCAATAGCGACCTACAGAAACTGACGCTATCGGGTGACTGGCAAGTCAATGGCAAACAATCACTGACTCACGCCAAAGG
>NQJH01000233.1:0-5272 GCA_002256685.1 Methylococcaceae bacterium NSP1-2
TGAATAACGATTGGCGAATAATTTTTGTATGATAATGGTTTTTTTGTGTGGAGGGGTTGCGGGGGGGGTTATCGGCGGCACTTGCACAGGCGAGGGGTTGACTGGAGCGGCTAGTGTTTTGATGGCTGGTGGTTTTGGAGGCGGAAATTTATTGGTCAAACCAAGTACCACTATCCAACTGCCCACTGCCCATTTTGCCGCGTGTAAATCCAGACCATAGTCTTCATGCAGTTGTTTAGTTAAGCGGGCGGCGACAACGTTGTAGGGTAGATGTTTGTTATTTTGTAGGGCTTCAATTACGCCTTCGCGTGCCGCTTGGACACATAAAAAAACTTCCCGTTTGTATTGTCCGCGTGTGTAATCTTTCAGCAATGATTCTAAGCGGCGTAAATCTTTGGCAACATCAATACCATAGTCATTAATCACTTGAAGTAAGTGTTGTCGAGCTTGATTGTTCATGATGAATAATTAACTGGGTTGAAGGCTGTGGTTAAGCGATTATAGCGAAGATGATTGCCAAAAAAATGGCTATCACACATTAGCGTACCAGACGGGTATATTTTGTGTCGTATGCCAGAGCGGTTCCAAAAGAGTAATGGGCGTTGAAACGGTTAAAATTGACGGTATAAAAGCGTTTTCCTGTTGAGCCTGTTAGGTCGGGGTGGGTACTTTCTGAAATCGTCCAAAATCGACTGTCTGGCGTATTTGGAAAGGCTTTTGCATCGATGACGTGAGAGCTAGAGCCTCGAATGCTATTTAATTCGTCCCAAGTGGGAATGCGCCAATCTGAGTACCCGTAGTTAAGGCTTCTATTGTTGTTAAGTTGCTGAACTGCATCCAGTGCTTCTTGTAGGCTATGTTCTATCGCTCTGCCTTCACAGGTTCTGCCATTCCAATATTGTCCAAGAGAACAACGCATCCACTGTAATCCCGTTCGGCTATCGGTTACAGTGCCATCACCATTGTTGACATAGTGTTGTTGCCAACCTAGCCGTTTTTTAAACCAAGAGAGGCTGTCTTCAATAAGCAAAACTAGATCATCGTCCAAAGACACGGGTTGTGGTTTGGTAAATTGGTTAATCTGGGATGTGTTATTGACAGCGATTAAAACGGGCGTAGCGGGTGGCGTTTGTGTTGGTAAAATTGGAGGCAATGGCGCAGGGCTTATTGATTTTTTTATGAGCAATGAATGCTTTAAACCCAGCGCGATCAGCCAAGTTTCTACTGTCCAACTGGCAGCGTGTGCATCCAGTCCGCAATCCTCTTGTAGTTGGTTAATGAGGCGGGCAAAGAGGGCATCCAACGGTAGGTGTTGGTTATTTTGTAAATCAAGGACGATGCCTTCGCGGGCGGCTTGTACGCATAAAAAAATTTCACGCTTGAATTCTCCTTTTGCATAGTCTTTAAACAGGGCATTGAGTCTTTGGGGATCATGCGCAAGGTCAATGCCGTAATCACGAATCAGTCGGAGCAAGAGTTGTCGGGCTTGGTCGTTCATATTCGTGAGTGTATGGTCAATCAGTTTAAGTTTGGATTAAGCGTGATTATAGTCAAGATGGCTAGCTGACGCACGGTCTTCAATTCAGAAAAGAGTCGCTACAAGTGCTGGGAATACGAACGATCAAGTTGATGGGCATAAAAAAGGGCTATCAATACTGATAGCCCTTTATTTATTTGGCGTCCCCAAGGGGGTTCGAACCCCTGTTACCGCCGTGAAAGGGCAGTGTCCTAGGCCGCTAGACGATGGGGACTAAAACTGGTTTAGTCAGGCCGTGTAGTCAATGTTGACTACTGCTGAAACTACTACTTTACAAGCCATACAAATAGTTGGCGTCCCCAAGGGGGTTCGAACCCCTGTTACCGCCGTGAAAGGGCAGTGTCCTAGGCCGCTAGACGATGGGGACCTAAAACTATTTTATAAAACTTTTACTTTTTGGTGGAGCCAAGCGGAATCGAACCGCTGACCTCAACACTGCCAGTGTTGCGCTCTACCAATTGAGCTATGGCCCCGCTGTAAAGAGAGCGCATTCTACAGGATTTACTGATTATGTCCACCTCTAATTTACATTTTTGATGTGCTCAATCGCTTTTTGCAGGCGATTTAGGGTTTTTTCCTTGCCGAGTAGTGATAAGGTGATATCAATGGCAGGTGAAACGGCTGAGCCACACACCGCAACGCGTAAGGGTTGCGCGACCTTTCCTAAACCCAGTGATAGGGTTTCAGCAACATTATGCACAATGTGATGTAAAATTTCGCCATTCCAATAAGTAACAGCGGAAAACTCTTCATGCAGTCGCGCTAATACCTCTTCTGAACCTTGGGTAAAATTCTTTTTCGCGGCTTTTTCGTCATAGCACTCAAAGTCTTTATAAAAATAAACACTCGCTGCCGCCATTTCGACTAAAGTTTTACAGCGTTCGCGTTGGGCTTTAACGACATCAATCAAATCTGGACCTTCAGTGGGATCTATGTCCAATTGCCCAATATGCCAGCTTAAATGCCGTGCGACATGCGCAGGGTCGCTGTGCATGATGTAATGATGGTTAAGCCATAACAACTTTTCCATGTTAAAGGTTGATGCTGAGCCATTGACGTTTTCCAGTTCAAAAAACTCAATCATTTCATCGATGGAAAAAATCTCTTGATCGCCATGCGACCAGCCCAACCGCACTAAATAATTCAGCAAGGCTTCGGGTAGATAGCCATCATCACGAAACTGCATGACACTGACCGCACCGTGACGTTTGGATAATCTCGCACCATCCGCGCCTAAAATCATCGGTAAATGCGCATATTTAGGCAGTTTTGCACTCAAGGCTTTAAGTATATTCATTTGCCGTGGGGTGTTGTTAATATGATCGTCACCACGAATAACATGGGTTACTTTCATATCCATATCATCAACCACCACAGTGAGGTTGTAAGTCGGCGTACCGTCACCTCTGGCAATAATCAGATCGTCCAATTCTTTGTTGGCAACGACAATTTCACCTTTTACTAAATCGGGAATAGTCACTACGCCATCGATTGGATTTTTAAAGCGCACCACACGCTCGCGTTCATCCGCAGACTGTGCGGATAAGTCACGACATTTACCGTTATAACGTGGCTTTTCTTTAGCCGCCATTTGCTCAGTGCGTAAGTGTTCTAGCTCGTCTTTACTGCAATAACAATAATACGCATCACCTTGATCCAATAACTGCTGAATAATTTCTTTGTAACGGTCAAAGCGGTGGGTTTGATAAAAAGGTCCTTGATCGTATTCCAGTCCTAACCACGTCATCCCTTGTAAAATAGCATCAACTGAGGCTTGCGTGGAGCGTTCTAAATCAGTGTCTTCGATGCGTAAAATGAATTGACCGCCATGCTTGCGTGCATAAAGCCAAGAAAAAAGCGCGGTACGCGCACCGCCGACATGTAGATAACCCGTGGGACTGGGGGCAAAACGTGTTGTTATAGTCATGATATGTGTTTTTGATAAAAAAGTGGGTTAGCGTACTCGAATGCTAATGTTTAGCGATTTTCTGTGATTTTACTATTAACGTAACTGAGAGTACGACCTGCATTAAAATGGCTTATTATTCCACGCTGAACATTAAAAATACATTCGCTATTCACATTAAATAAGATAGTGCTAGACTTCAAGGCAGTCATCGATTCTAAAACGGCTGGTTTTATTGTGATCGATTTATTAACTTAATGGAGCGTTTACCATGCGAAAAACCCTTATAACCGCCATTTTTAGTACTATTATCAACAACAACGATAGTCCCTGAAAATCCTGTTAGTAAACTTTTGTTTAGAGATAAGGCGGAATTTGATCCCGTTAAGGTTGATAGTATAGCCCCTTACATTACTTCAGGTGCATATAAGCAAAGAGCAGAAAATTTGATGGTATTGTTTGATGCCTCATCTTCAGCAACGGAAGATTATGCAGGTAAAGAAGGTTTTAAGGCGGCAAATAACAATAATATTCGAACTAAACTTGAAGCCCAAAGAGAAATTTTACATAGAATGAACAAAACGATTACCAATTCTGCGTCGGCATTGAAATTGGATAATTTTACCATTGGGCTGCGTAGTTTTGGTTATGGCGATTGCAAGGGCTATGGTGATCGTACGACTGATTTACATCAAGCTCCAACTATTTATTCTCAAGATGGCTATGATAAAGCCATTGATACGGTGGCTTGCGCTCATGGTCGGTCGGATATTGGTAAAGTACTTATTAAAAATGAAGATACCGCTAATCCCGTCACTGTCGCACTTGGAAATGATCGTGATAAATCTATTGATGATGATTTATCACTCACCAAAGGTAATATTTCGTTAGTTATCATCAGTGATATATCGAAAGGCAAACTTGCACAGTTCGGTTCAGATATTCTTCCCGAATACATTAGTCCAAACTTAAGCACGGATGACGAAAATGCGGTTAAAGCTTTAAGACAAAAATACGGCAATAGATTGTGCGTGTATAACGTTTGGATGAACAGTAGCAATAAAAGTATAGAGGAAGGCGGAGAAGCAGTCGGCGGCAATGAAAGTGAAGTTTTTAGCGATCAAGAACTGATGTACTCAGCAGAAAATCCAGCCGATTGTGGAGCACCTAGTGTTTTTACAGCCGAAAGAGTCTCTGAAACAGACGGCATGAAAGATTTTATGAGAGCGGTGTTATTGTCACCTGTTCCTAAACCACCAGTCGTTAGTGTAGATTGTTCACAACTGGATTCAGATGGTGATGGTGTCAACGATTGCGTTGATAAATGCCCCAATACTTTAAAAGGCACACCTGTCAATAAATTTGGCTGTTGGATTGTTGAGGTGAAATTTGATAATGATCGCAGTAACATCAAACCGCAGTACTTCGCGTTGCTTAACAAATTGGCTGCCGATATTACCGCAAACTTCCCCAATCTAACGATTGAAGTACAAGGGCATACCAGTAGCACAGCATCAGCACCTTACAACATGAAGCTATCAATCCGTCGTGCGGATGCAGTAGCCACCTATTTGAATAAGAGAATTCATGGTCCACATAAACTGATTCCGCGTGGTTATGGATTAACTCGACCTATCGACACCAATGAGACCGAAGCAGGACGTGCAAACAACCGCAGAGTACAACTAGAGGTTCTAAATAATGACTCAAAGTAGGTAACGTTTAAGTTTGTTAGATCCGTCAGGTTTTAAAAACCTGACGGGTTTTTTTTGAACTATATAGCAGAAGCAGTATAAATTGATTCAAGCATAGAGTAGGTGCGAATTCAT
>NQJH01000233.1:5318-9082 GCA_002256685.1 Methylococcaceae bacterium NSP1-2
GAATTCATTCGCACTGTGCGGATAAATCCGCACCTACCTCATTTTGGCTATGTCATTTAACCAATGACTGTCAAACCGCCCATATAAGGCAGTAAAACCGCAGGAATGTGAATGCGTCCTTCTGCATCTTGATAATTTTCCATTACCGCAATCAATGTTCTACCCGCCGCCAAACCTGAACCATTCAGGGTATGCACCAATTCAGGCTTACCCGTTTCTGGATTACGCCACCGCGCTTGTAAGCGTCGTGCTTGAAAATCTTTAAAATTACTGCACGAAGAAATTTCTCGATACGCGCCTTGTCCGGGTAACCACACTTCCAAATCGTAAGTTTTTGCCGATGAAAAACCGGTATCCCCCGCACATAACAACATACGACGATAGGGCAAATTCAATTTTTGCAAAATAGTTTCTGCATGAGCCGTCAGTGCTTCATGTGCCTGAACCGATTCTTCAGGTTTAACAATCTGGACAATCTCCACTTTCTCAAATTGATGCTGGCGTATCATGCCACGCACATCACGCCCATACGCGCCCGCTTCACTGCGAAAACACGGGCTATGGCAGACAAATTTCAGCGGTAATTCTTTGGCATCGATAATGACATCGCGGACAATATTAGTGACAGGTACTTCGGCAGTGGGAATCAAATACAAATCAGGATCAGAACTGGCTTTAAATAAATCCGCTGCAAACTTCGGTAATTGCCCTGTACCACGCAAACTATCAGCATTGACTAAAAATGGCACATAGACTTCACTATAACCGTGTTCAGCGGTATGCGTATCGAGCATAAATTGAATCAGTGCGCGTTGTAAACGCGCTAAGCCGCCGTTTAATACCACAAAACGACTACCCGCTATTTTCGCGCCTAATTCAAAATCCATACCTTGCAGTTTCGCGCCTAAATCAACGTGGTCTTTGGCAACAAAATCAAATTCGCGGGGTTCACCCCAGCGGCTAATTTCTAAATTAGCGTCTTCGTCTTTACCCTCAGGAACAGCTGCATCGAGAATATTAGGCATACTCGACATCAAACCATCCATTGCTACTTGAATACTGGCTAACTCAGTTTCTGCGGCTTTTAATTCATCACCCAACTCGGCGACTTGGTCTAATAAGGGTTGTACATCTTCGCCTTTGGCTTTGGCTTGCCCTATGGCTTTAGCATTGCTATTACGTTGATTTTGTAACTCTTGAGTCTTTACTTGAATGTCTTTACGCCGTGCTTCCAAGGTGACATAGCCATCGGCATCAAAAGCAAAGCTACGTCGTGCTAATTGTGCTTTAACAAAATCAAGTTCGGTTCTAAATAAACGGGGGTCTAACATAGGTGATTTACCTTTAAAAAATTAAAAAAATTAATGCTATTTTATAGTGTAACTTGGTCTTGAATGCGTTAATCTTCAAATGCTACTTACCAAGCCCAGACCTGTCAGATTTTTAAAACCTGACAGGTCGATATGATTGTTATGCTGTAAGTAACAAAAATCGATTAATAAACAACGTGAGGAATAGTGTGATGACAAAGCCATTTGTAGAATGGACGAATGAGTTAAGTGTTGGTATCGAAGAGATTGACGAACAACATAAAATATTGGTCAATTTAATTAATCGTTTGTTTGATGAAACCATTGTTCATCAAGCCAATCCTAATGTAATGCAGGAAATTTTACACGAATTGGTTGAATACACGGTGATACATTTTGCCGTTGAAGAAAGTTTATTTCGTATTTTTCATTACCCTGGAACAGAATCGCACACCCATCACCATGATGAGTTAAAAGCACAGGTGTTAGAGATTCAGAAAAAAGTTAAGCAAGGTGAAGCAACCATCAATACCGAGTTATTAATATTTTTGAAAAGATGGTTAGAACATCATATTCTCTACGAAGACAAGCTATACGCCCCTTTTCTGCTTAGCCAAGGAGTCAAAAGCTCATGGGCAGAGCGGTCTTGGTTGGGCAAAATTTGGAAAGGCAAACACTGATATTAATCGCTTAAATCGGTCATAAAATGCAGTAGTCAAATAGCTTTAGCTACGCATCCCGCATGATTTAATTGCACGTTTTCCAGCCTATCTGTCACAATAACTTATAAATTATAGTGACTCACACAGGGCAACTCCATGATAGAAATAACCGAAGTACCCAGTCCTTTTTGCGGTATTGGCACCGATGACTTGAGCATTCAAGTGGATGGTGTAACGCTAAAAGTGCTAAGCAATGGCTGTGCGGTAAACACACCGATGTTTGAACAAGCCATCACCGACACTAACCCACGCGTAGCAGGGCACGCTGTCAGTTTAAAAGAAGCTATTGCACACGCGGCTAGCTTATTAAAAGACACCCAGCTCCCCGTTATTGGCGGCTGTGCCACCGATGTCAACGGAATGCGCGGCTTACTTGCGTTAGCGGACCGTATTGGTGCGGTGGTTGATAATATGAATTTCACCGGCGCACGCAATAACTTTTTAGCCCTGCAAGATTCCGGTTGGATGAACACCACGCTGGCAGAAGTCAAAAATCGTTGTGATGTATTGCTGGTGGTCGGTACGGATTTAGAAGCCTTCGCGCCGCGTTTCTTTGAACGCTATCTGTGGAATTCAGAAGCGATGTTTATTGAAGATACCAGCCAACGCGAAGTCATTTACTTAGGTAAAGCCCCGTCTGGTGATTTATCCACGTCACCCAACGGCACAAAAGCCCGTGTTTTAGAATGCGCAACCCCTGACTTACCCGAAGTTATTGCCGTGTTAAGAGCGTTAGTCAAAGGTCGTCCGATACGCGCCACCTCAGTATGCGGCATAGCCGTGGCTGATTTACAAAGTATTGCCGATAAACTCAAAGCTGCAAAATACGGCGTAGTAACGTGGGCAGCGGGCGCGTTAGCTTATCGTCAAGCTGAATTGACCGTACAAACGCTGTCCGAAATGATTAAAGACTTAAACAACACTACACGCTGTTCAGGTTTGCCGTTAGGCGGTAAAGAAGGCGATCAAACCGCTAATCAAGTGTGTGGTTGGACAACTGGTTATCCTGCTAGAACTCGCTTTAGTCGCGGCTATCCAGAATATGACCCGTTTTTAAACGACACCAATGTGTTACTGGCAGACGGTGAAGCCGATGCCTTAGTCTGGGTGCAAGCGTTTAACGTCAATTCCGTGCCACCTGCAACCGACTTACCCACCATCGTCGTTGGACGCTCAGGCATGACCTTTGCCAAAGAACCCGATGTATTCATCCCTGTCGGTACACCGGGCATAGACCACGCAGGTCATGCTTACCGTATGGATAACGTAGTCGCGATACGCTTGAAAAAACTCAGAGATTCAGGATTGCCCAGCACGGCGGATGTACTAAACGCCATAGAACAAGCTTTACGCGAGGAAACAGTATGTTAATTAAATTAACAGGTGGTATGGTTTATGACCCCGCCAGCGGTATAGACGGACAACAGCAAGATATTTATATTGAAGACGGACGTATCGTTAACAAACCCAACGGTGATTTTAAAGTCGATAAAGAATACGACTTGAAAGGCAAAGTTGTCATGTCGGGCGCAATTGATATGCACACGCACATCGGCGGTGGTAAAGGCAATATCGCCAGAACCTTACTGCCCGAAGACCACCGACAAGACCCCGTACACCGTAGCGACATCACCCGCTCAGGTTGTGGTCATGCCATGCCCAGCACCTTTGTGACGGGCTACCGTTACGCCGAAATGGGCTATACCGCAGGTTTTGAACCTGCTGTATTACC
>NQJH01000234.1 GCA_002256685.1 Methylococcaceae bacterium NSP1-2
TTCCGCACTCAAATACTGTTTTATTTGACTAGGCACATAACGCGGATTGGTCGGGCGTATGGCTTCATGCGCTTCTTGGGCGTTTTTAGATTTGGTTTTAAAAATCCGTGGTTCTTTAGGGACGTTAACCGCACCATAATTTTCGGCTATCAACTCGCGTAATTCAGCAACCGCTTCAACGGCGAGATTGACCGAATCGGTACGCATGTAAGTAATAAGGCCAACCGGAGTTTCTTCGCCGATATCAATGCCTTCATAGAGTTGTTGCGCAACCATCATGGCGCGTTTGGTGGTGAAGCCTAATTTTCTTGCCGCTTCTTGTTGCAGTGTGGAGGTAATAAACGGCGGCGCGGGTTGGCGTTTTTGTTGTTTCTTTTCTTGTTTGCTGACGATAAGTTGACCGTTAGCAGCGGCTAATAGCGTTTGTTTGGCTTCTTCTGCCAGTTCGGCATTGTTGATACGAAATTGCGTGAGTTTTTCGCCATTGTAGTGAGTGAGTTTGGCTTTAAAGGTCTGCTCGTCTGCACTCAATAGCGCGTCTATAGTCCAATATTCGCGTTTTTTAAAGGCTTCAATTTCTAATTCGCGCTCAACAATCATGCGTAAGGCGGGACTTTGTACGCGCCCTGCGGATAAACCACGGCGAATTTTTTTCCACAATAACGGCGATAAATTAAAACCCACTAAATAATCTAACGCGCGGCGGGCTTGTTGAGCGTTGATTAAATTAGTGTCTAAGTCGGCAGGATTAGCAATGGCTTCAGTGACGGCTTTTTTAGTGATTTCATGAAATACCACGCGATGTACGGGTTTATCTTTCAGTAATTTTTTGGCTTTCAGTAATTCGTATAAATGCCACGCGATGGCTTCGCCTTCTCTATCAGGGTCGGTGGCTAGATATAAAACATCAGCGGCTTTTAGGGCGGCACTAATGGCTTGTACATGTTTTTGATTACGGTCGATGACTTCGTATTTCATGGCAAAGTCATTATTAGGGTCAACCGCGCCCTCTTTAGGAATCAGGTCGCGGACATGCCCATACGAGGCTAATACTTGAAAGTCTTTGCCTAGGTATTTCTCGATGGTTTTGGCTTTTGCAGGTGATTCTACAATAACAAGATGCTTAGTCATTTAATCAATAATGCGCGTGGCTTAAGGTGAGTAATGGATGATTGTATGTGCGTTGTAGGTTGGGGTACGAACCCCAACATATCGAAAGTGAGTTGGGGTTCGTACCTCACCCCAACCTACGGTGAACGATAAATTAATGTAAATAGGTTGGCACGAGGTCGTAGACAAAATCTTCCATGCGAGAGAAGGCGATTTCTTCATCGGGTTGACTGAGCAAGACCATCAGGGTGATCCATTTTAGTTTTTCCAAGGAAATGTCTTCGTCTTCCAATGCCATTGCCCGATCAATAACAATTTCCCTGTTGGTCGCATTTAAAATGCCATTTTGTTCAAGAAACATAATTAAATTGCGACATTCAATATCGAGTTTTTCTATTTCTTGGCGGCAAAAAATACGAAAGCTTGGGGAAATGTTAGATTGCATCAGACCTTCCAGACTGAGCGACTCTAACCAATCGAAGGCTTTATTGACCTCTAGTTGTTGAAAACCCGCCTCTAGTAATTCTGTTCTAATTACATCGGTATCAGGAAAAATTTCAATTTCTTCTTCCATATAGTTTTCAAATAAGTACATCAGAACATCAAAAATATTTTCTTTCATGGTAGTGGCTGGTTATTTTATACGGACATAGCAACCGCCAGCGGTTGCTTCTAGGTAGCCTTGCAGTTCCAAAATTAACAACATTGATGAAATAATTTCCACGGCTTCACCGCTTTCGGTAACCAATTCATCAATAGAAGTTGGGCTGAACATGACGCGATTCAATAATGTTTGTTGCTCTAGGTCAAGCATTGATTGCATTGGTTCGATGGGTAAATTCTCAACTTGTTGATTATATTGATTAAGTTCTTCGAGAATATCTTGTGTAGTTTCGACAAGCTTTGCCCCTTCGCGGATGAGTGCGTTACAACCGCGTGCCAAGGGATTATGAATGCTACCTGGAATAGCAAATACTTCACGATTTTGTTCCAATGCCATGCGGGCAGTAATCAGTGAGCCGCTTTGTTTGGCGGCTTCCACCACTAATAAACCTTGACTCAAGCCGCTGATAATCCGATTGCGTCTCGGAAAATGATTGGCTTTGGCGGTCGTCCCCGGCGGAAATTCAGACACCATCGCGCCTTTATTGACAATTTCCGTGGCTAAATCTTTGTGTCGCGCTGGATAAACGCGATCTAATCCGGTGCCTGCCACTGCAATCGTAAAACCACCGACGCTTAACGCGCCTTGATGACTGGCGGCATCAATACCTAAGGCTAAACCGCTAGTAATCACAAAACCGCAGTGGCTTAAACTTTTGGCGAATTCAAAGGCGGTATCTTTGCCTGAGGTCGAAGGATTACGGCTACCGACAATAGCAATTTGCGGTAAGGTCAATAATGCGACATTGCCGCGTACAAATAACAACGGCGGCGGATCACTGAGTTCTTTTAGTAAAGGGGGATAAAGCGCGTCCTGAATGGTGATTGCCCAATTATTAGCTTGCGCCAACCAAGCCAAATCATTGTCGATGACTGCCCAATCTGGATTTTTAAGTGCAGCAATAGTTTCACTTTTTAAACCTAAGCGCGTCCAGTTGTGCGGCGATTCAGCAAACAACTGTTCAGGCGTGTGGGTTTGCAGGAGCTTAAGAAAGGTTCGACAACCAATAGCTGGCGTGCGCAATAGCGCAAGCCAGTATTTTATGTCATTGTTGTGAGTTTGCGTGGTGGTATTCAGGGAGTTTGGACTCTATCTAAAATGTGTAACGGACCTGTTGCTTCCATCACTAGGGCATAACTGACGCGGTCAAAGGTACGAAATACCATCAACATGCCTGCCAATTCATCAGGCAGGCGAACAGTCGCATTTTTGGCAGCACTGTAGGGATCTCTAGTCACGCCACTATTTTCATAAATATCCAGTTCGTGACCGGGTAAAAGACCGTCCATACTGCCTTTATCAATGACTACCACGTTATCTATACCGATTTGTGAAACACCACCGAGTACGCTGATGATACTGCCTCTTATCGGTGTTTCAGGCGGTCTAGCAAAATAATTTAGACTAATTTCATCGTCAATTTTTGGCATAGCCCGATCACCTATACGAATTTCACTGTCTGATTCAGTAATCATTAGGGTAGCAGGATCGCCTGCTTGTTGCAGACTAGCCTGAGCAATGTATCTTGCTTCATAGCCTAAAATTTCATTGGTATCCGCATCGATAAAGGTATCGCCTGCGCGGTAAATCATATATTCCGAGTTGGGTGCTGAGTAGAGTGCGCGGACATAAATCTTATTTCCCGCTCCTGCAATAACGTGTTCATTAGCAATATCAACCACATAAGGGGTTTGATTGAGTTCGTTTTCACCGACTATTTTTGGTGAGCTTAAATATTTTGCGATTTGATGATACGGAATGAGTTTAATGGGTTTTTCGATGTCAGATTCTCGAATACACGGCTTTAGTTTGCCGTCTTTAGTCAGTGCGAAATCTTTACGTCCATTTTTAAAATCTTCTTCTTTAAGAATACAGGTGGTTGCTAGTTGGGCTTGTTGTGGATTGCGAGTAAGACTCAACTGTGGTTTACCGTTGACCATCGAAAAATAAATAGTATCACCCGGATAGATGAGATTTGGGTTTTTAATT
>NQJH01000235.1 GCA_002256685.1 Methylococcaceae bacterium NSP1-2
ATGCTATTCGTCAGTGAGTATTACGGTATTGTGCATGTTGATGATGTTCAATTACAACATGCTGCTGATGCGGCTGCCGATGCAGCAAAATCATCGAGTACTTTTTTAGTCCACCGCTTATCCAGTATCACTAGCAAGGGTGTCAGTGCGGCAGTGGGTTTTTTTGCGGGCTTTAAACTGGGCTAATGCAATACTTGCCTGTCAGCCACAAGAAAACTATAATCGAGCATTTTTTCATCGGACAATTGTTCGTTGTTTGTTTTTCGTTTACAGGCGAATGTTATGACTAGCCATATTATGCCAACTTACCAGCGTTTACCCGTCACGTTTAGTCACGGTCAAGGCGCGTGGTTATGGGATGACAACAATAATCGTTATTTGGATGCGTTATCGGGCATTGCTGTCTGTAATCTAGGACACGCCCATCCTGCGGTGCATTCAGCGATTTGTCAGCAAAGCGCGAAATTACTCCACACTTCCAATATATACGGCATTGCGGTTCAAGAACAACTGGCGAATCAGCTGACTGAAAAAAGCGGCATGGATAACGTGTTTTTCAGTAATTCGGGCGCGGAAGCCAATGAAGCGGCGATTAAACTGGCGCGTAAATACGGACACGAACGCGGTATCGATAAGCCCGCGATTATTGTCATGGAAAAAAGTTTTCATGGTCGCACACTAGCAACGCTCAGCGCGACGGGTAATGCCAAGATACAACAAGGCTTTGCACCCTTAGTGGAAGGTTTTGTGCGTGTGCCGTACAACGACATTGCCGCTATTCAACAAGCGATTGCCGAAAATAAAAATATTGTCGCGGTGTTAGTTGAACCGATTCAAGGCGAAGGCGGGGTAAATATTCCCGCTGCTGATTATCTCAATCAAATCCGTGCCTTGTGTGATGAACATGATTTATTGATGATGCTGGATGAAATTCAAACCGGCATTGGACGCACGGGAAAATTTTTAGCCTTTCAACACAATGGCATTATTCCCGATGTCTGCACACTGGCAAAAGCACTGGGTAACGGTGTGCCGATAGGTGCCTGTTTAGCGCGAGGCAAAGCCGCCACTATTTTAACCGCAGGGAATCACGGCTCTACCTTTGGCGGTAATCCGTTGGCGTGTAGTGCGGCATTAGCAGTCTTGGCAACCTTGGATGCAGAAAATTTAATTGCGCAAGCCAGTTTAAAAGGTCAACAAATTGCTGACGGTTTCAAAACCCAGTTACAGTCTAATTCGCATATTGTTGAAATACGTTATAAAGGCTTGATGATTGGTATTGAACTCGACCAGCCATGTGCAGAATTAGTTAAACTTGCGTTAGCACAGGGATTATTAATTAATGTCACCAATGAGAAAACCATACGCTTATTGCCGCCGTTAATCATCGATGCCGAGCAAATTCAACAACTTGTGAACACCTTAGTGGCTCTTATTGAAGAGTACACCCAACCAGCCGTAAACTAAGACCATCATGAATCCTAGACACTTCATCAGCCTACTTGATTTAACCAGTGACGAGTTTCGTCGCTTAATCCATCGCGCCATTGAACTTAAAAATCACCGTGATCCGAATTACCAGCCGTTAAAAGGTCAAGTGTTAGCGATGATTTTTGAAAAATCATCGACCCGCACGCGCATTTCCTTTGAAGCGGGCATGAGCCATTTTGGGGGTAATGCGTTATTTTTATCGCCCAGAGATACCCAATTAGGGCGTGGCGAACCGTTACAAGACAGTGCCAAAGTGATCTCCAGCATGGTCGATGGCATTATGCTGCGCACCAACAGCCATGAGACCGTCACCACGTTTGCAAAATATTCTAGCGTACCCGTGATTAATGGTTTAACTGATGAACAGCATCCTTGCCAGTTACTCGCCGATATGCAAACTTATTTTGAATTGCGTGGCGATATTCAAGGCAAAACGGTGGCGTGGATTGGTGATGGTAATAATATGTGCCATTCTTACATTCATGCCGCTACTGTCCTAGACTTTACGTTACACATTGCCAGCCCAGCGGGTTATATGCCTAGTTCAGCAATTGTTGCGACCGCAAGCGAACGCATTAAATTTTTTGACACCCCCATCGCCGCCGCACAACAAGCCGATTTAATCGTCACTGATGTTTGGGCTAGCATGGGGCAAGAAGAAGAACAAAAACAACGCGAAATAGCCTTTAAAGACTATCAAGTGAATGCTAAAGTAATGCAAGCCGCTAATAAAGAGGCTTTGTTTATGCACTGTTTACCTGCACATCGCGGTGAAGAAGTCAGTAGCGATGTTATTGATGGCGTTCAGAGTGTTATTTTTCCAGAAGCTGAAAATCGCCTACATGCACAAAAAGCCTTGTTAGAATTTCTACTGGGTAAAAATAACACTTAAGATTAGCAAACAACTTACTAACCACAGAGATACCAGTGAAAAAAATATACCTTTCTTATCTTATCTTGCTTATCGCTTTTGGTTCAGCACACGCAGATACTCTTTATATTGCTGACGATGTCAATTTAGCCCTCAGAGGGGCGGCAAATAGTTATAGTCCAGTGATAAAAGTGTTACCTACAGGAACGTCGGTAACAATTATTGATGAAAAACAGAGAAATGGTTTCATCAAAGTTCGCTTGATTGATGGGACTGAAGGCTACGTTAAAACCAAATACACCAAAAAAGAACCGCCTGAACAAGATGCTAAGGATACGGCGAGTAAAAATTTAGTTTTATTACAAACTGAAATTAGCACGCTAAAAGAACAGTTAGCAAAAGCAACAGAAGCGATTACGCCCGGTTCGACGTTAGAAAAATCCTTAGCGACTGAACGTGACCAACTGAGTCGTGAACTGAAAGAATTAAAAACAACAGCGGCAAACGCCGTGCAGTTAAAAGAAGAACATGATTTGTTGCAAGAGCGCGTAGTTAATGGCGAACGCGATTTGGAACAACTCAAATTAGAAAATCAAGCCTTAAAAGACACCACCAAACAAGATTGGCTGTTATACGGTGGTGCATTGGTGATTATCGGTATCTTCTTAGGCTTTATATTGCCCAAAATTAGCTGGCGACGTAAAAGCGGCTGGGATACTTATTAATTAAATGTACTACCACCTCATTAACCCACGAGAATTATTCACATGGCTCATTCAGACGACCACAACACCCGCACGTTTTCTTCTTTAGTCGTAGACGGTATGGAACGCGCCCCAAGCCGCGCCATGTTACACGCCGTCGGTTTTAAAAATGAAGATTTTAAAAAACCACAAATTGGTATCGCCTCGACATGGAGCATGGTGACACCGTGCAATATGCACATCAACAAACTGGCAGATCAAGCAGCGGTTGGCGTTAATCAAGCCAACGGTAAAGCGGTTATCTTCAACACTATTACCATTTCTGACGGTATCTCGATGGGTACTGAGGGTATGAAATACTCGCTAGTCTCGCGTGAAGTGATTGCTGATTCCATTGAAACGGTGGTCGGTTGCCAAGGCTTTGATGGTGTGGTCGCTATCGGTGGTTGTGATAAAAATATGCCCGGTTGTATGATTGCTATTTCGCGCTTAAACCGTCCTGCTATCTTCGTTTATGGCGGCACTATTTTGTCAGGTTGCCATAACAACAAAAAACTCGACGTGGTGTCGGTATTTGAAGCGGTAGGCGCGAGAGCCAACAATAAAATTGATGATGCAGAACTGGCAGCGATTGAAGCCAAAGCCATCCCCGGTGCGGGTTCATGTGGCGGTATGTACACAGCCAACACAAACTAGGTATGAGCTTACCGAACAGCTCCGCACAAGCCGCCATTTCAGAAGACAAACAAAAAGATTGCGAACGCGCGGGTGTGGCAGTATTAGAATTGCTGAAAAAAGACATTAAACCCAGCGACATCATGACCAAAGCAGCCTTTGAAAACGCAATTACAGTCGTTATTGCCTTGGGCGGTTCAACCAATGCCGTATTGCACATTTTAGCAATGGCAAATGCCGCGAAAGTCGATATTAAGCTAGATGATTTCACGCGCATTGGTAAACACGTTCCGATGTTGGCAGACTTAAAACCCAGCGGTCAGTATTCAATGGCAGAATTGGTGGAAATTGGCGGTATTCAACCCTTAATGAAAATGCTGTTAGATAAAGGCTTGCTACATGGTGATTGCTTAACCGTCACAGGCAAAACCTTGGCAGAAAACTTAGCTGACGTTGAGATATATCCTGCTGGACAAGACATTATTCATGACATGGAACATCCGATTAAAAAAGACAGCCATTTAGTCGTGCTATATGGCAATTTAGCCGTGGACGGCGCGGTCGCTAAAATCACTGGCAAAGAAGGTTTATTTTTTACTGGCACAGCCAAAGTATTTGATGCCGAAGAACAAGCCCTAAAAAGCATACTCAATGGCGACATCGTTAAAGGTGATGTGATTGTTATTCGTTACGAAGGACCAAAAGGCGGTCCAGGTATGCGTGAAATGCTCACGCCTACGTCTGCGATTATGGGCAAAGGCTTAGGTAAAGAAGTCGCGTTAATTACCGACGGTCGTTTTTCTGGCGGTACGCATGGCTTTGTCGTTGGACACATCACCCCAGAAGCTTTCGTAGGCGGTGCATTAGCCATCGTACAAAATGGCGACACCATCACCATCGATGCTGAAAATAATGAATTAAAACTGCATATCAATGAACACGAAATGGCACGCCGTTTTGAATCATGGCAACAACCTGCCCCGCGTTATACCCGTGGCGTGTTGGCTAAGTATGCCAAGTTAGTTAATTCAGCTTCGTTGGGTGCGGTAACGGATAATTTGGATTGATGTAAATGTAGGATGGGTAGAGGCGATAGCCGAAACCCATCATTCACAGATGCGATGGGTTTCGCTGTCGCTCTACCCATCCTACATGACTATCGCTCACAAATATTTATAAAGGATAAGTTATGGGACAAAAGCAATTTGAGGAATGGATAAAACAGAATCATCCACAAATCACAGATACCTTGCGCTATCCAAGGACAATAAAAACCATATCAAATCATCTTCATAAAAATGAAGTTAAAAACTCTGATTTATATTTGGTTAATAGTACAAATACCGCCAAAAAGTTAAGAAATATTTACTTTGATATTGAAAAATACTCTGCCCAAAATAATCGTGGCAATAATCGACGCGATTTGCGTACAAGCTCCCGCTGCAAAATTCACCATCGTGCGACTAAAACCACCTGCTACAGGCATTCCACCTGATAGTGCAGCGGCAATATTTGCCATTCCTAAGCCAATTAACTCTTGATT
>NQJH01000236.1 GCA_002256685.1 Methylococcaceae bacterium NSP1-2
TTACTGACAGGCAAACCGCCTTTAGGGGGTGCAGATGTGGGTGCAATTATTTGTGCTTGTTTTAATGTCGGAGAAAAAACCATTAAAGCGGCGATTAAAAACAAGGGCTTAACAACCCATCAACAAGTTGGGCAGTGCCTAAAAGCAGGAACGAATTGTGGTTCTTGTATTCCAGAAATTAAAGCCTTGTTGTAATGGAATACAAAAACATGTTTTTGTACTCCCTTTCGAGAACATTATGGAACATTCAAAACAAAAATTAGTCGTCATCGGCAATGGCATGGCGGGGATGCGTACCGTTGAAGAACTGCTTAGCGCATCACCCGACCAATACGACATCACAGTATTCGGTGCAGAACCTTACGGCAATTACAACCGTATCATGTTATCAGCGGTATTGTGCGGTGATAAAACCATAGAAGACATCGTGATTAATAACCGCCAATGGTATGAAGATAACCATATCACGCTACATGCAGGGGAAGATAAAGCGGTCGTGCGTATTGAACGCGGATACAAAAAAGTCATTGCTCAAGACGGCACCACCGCCGATTATGACCGCTTGCTGATTGCTACGGGTTCAAAAGCCGTGATACCCGATGTGACAGGCAATGACCTAGAAGGTGTCATTAGTTTTCGAGATATTTTTGATGTTAATAAAATGCTCAGCTACAGTCGCATCTATCAAAAAGCCGTGGTGTTAGGCGGTGGTTTATTGGGTTTAGAAGCGGCTAACGGCTTAGTATTACGCGGTATGGATGTCACCGTGGTACATAATCATGCGGTGTTATTAAATCGGCAAATGGACAAACCAGCGGGTGATTTGTTACAAGCTGAGCTAGAACAAAAAGGTATAAAATTCAAAATGGCGGCAAAATTACAGAGCCTACAAGGTGATGATAATCAACACATTCAAGCCGTCTGCTTTGAAGATGGCAGTCAGTTAGACTGCGATTTATTTATTATGGCAATCGGTGTGCGACCTAATATCGCTTTAGCCCAACAATCGGGGCTGTATTGTGAACGCGGTATTGTGGTCAATGACACGCTACAAAGTTATGATCCCAGCATTTACGCAGTCGGTGAATGTATTCAACACCGTGGCAATACCTTCGGCTTAGTCGCGCCCCTGTTTGAACAAGCCCAAGTCTGTGCTAATCATCTCAGTGCGCATGGCGTGGCAGAATACATTACCCTGCCTACTGCGACTAAACTCAAAGTCACCGGCATCCATTTATTTTCTATCGGAGACTTTCAGGGCGATGAACAGTCGGAAAGCCTGATTTTTTCTGACCCCTCGGTCGGCATTTATAAAAAATTAGTTCTTAAAGCCAATAAACTCATTGGTGCGGTGCTGTATGGTGATACAACAGATGGCAACTGGTATCAAGAATTAATCGAACAAAAAACCCCTATTACTGAATTCAGAGACGGCTTAATTTTTGGCAAAGCTTACACCGACACGCTCTCCTTCCCGCTAAAATCCGTATAATGGTGGGCGCGTCCAATTCGCGCCCCACCGATACCCTCTTTTGGCAATAGGAGATTTCATGAACAACATAACCAAGCCTGTCACTGTTAATGTCCTATTCCGCAAACTGCCCATTCTTACCTGTTTATTGCTGTTAAGTTGTAGCTCTTTATTAGTCCCTGAAGAACCTGATCACGACAAATTCATTTTTGAAGAACCCTTTTTACCTGACATTAAAGCCGACAAGCCTAAAAGTATTTTTGTGTTTATCGATGGCACGGGCAACAATCGAAAAATCCCCACTAATATCTACCGTCTATTTCAAGAGTTGGTCTCAGGAAACAACGATAAACACACCGTTGCCACCTATATCGAAGGCGTGGGCAATAGTGACAGCCCCATCAGTGAAAAAGTATTTGGTTTTGGCATGGATGACCGTATCGCCCAAGCGTATGCGTTTGTTATGCAGCAATATCGGCATGGTGATAGCGTCTATGTCTTTGGTTTTAGCAGAGGTGCGTATGCAGCACGGTCTTTAGCGGGTTTAATTTCTTATGCTGGCGTTTTAAAAGTATCCGATGAAGAACGCAAAAACAAAGATATTTTAATCAGCATAGGCAAGGAAGTTTTAGAATTAAGTAAAAGCGCGTCTGATAGTAGCTTTGCTGACCAATGGAAAAACTGGAAACCCAAAGACACACCTTTATTGGCTAACACTCTTCATGATGCCACCATTAACGACAAAAAAGAACGCGCGTCTGAACCCGTTGAAATCAAATTTTTAGGCGTTTGGGAAACAGTGCCAAACAGCAGTACCGCTGGATTACTGGGTTTCTTAGGCAGTGGACGATACAAAACCGCTTCTTATCCACCTATTCGTTATATTGCTCATGCAATTGCCAGTGATGAAAAACGCTCGTTGTTCAAACCACGTTTCCTTTCCCCTGCCCTTAATCCAGATTACACCACACTAAACGAATTAGCCTTTTCAGGCAGTCATGCCGATGTCGGCGGTGGCACTAATGATTTAAACAATGACCTGCCCAACATCTCGCTAAATTGGATGCTGAATTTACTGAGTAAAAGTTATAAATTCCCCCATCCAGCCTTTCAAAATAAATATAAAGAAAATCCCAAAGGCTTAGCGCATTTATCCATTTCTGAATTTGACGGCAACTTAGACAGTGATTGCCAAGACCGCGAACTAAGCTCAATTCCAGAACATGCCAGTATTGCAGAACGAAAAAAAGCCGGTGCGGTAGAACTGAGAGTTTGTGAAGCCGTACTCAGTGGCATAGATGGAAAATCCTGCAAACGCGACTCAAATATCGATGGCATCTTTCAAATCAAAAAAACCGAGCAAGCGAATATAAATTGTGACTATATCAAACAACAGAAATGGATTATTGAATAGTATCCATACGGTAATTTTCGAAATGTAGAAACGTTGCAATGCTGGAGTCCAACAGCTTCAGCTGTTGACGATTCACACATTAAGACCTGTAACCTAAAAACGTTAGTTTAACGACTTATAGATTCATCAAAATCACAGAACTTTTTCTAATAACGTCAGTTGTAAATCTGACACTTTAGGTGTCCATCGCGACGGATTCACTGGAAATACTCTGTTTATTCCCGTGCGTCGATAACCCTGCCGTTCATAAAATGCAATCAACTCCTGCCTACATGAAATAACTTCCATGACAAATCGATTAACCGACCATGTTTGCTGAGCAGCTTCTTCAGCCGCTTGCAATAAAGCTTTGCCAATACCACGACCTTGTAACAGCGGATTGACTGCGAACATCCCAATGTGAACGCCCTCGTCGGTATTCTGCAAATATACCGAGCCTTGCAATTCTGAGTCAGCCTTGCACAAAATAAACATTGAATTATCAGTCGCCATTAAGCTCAGAATTTCCTCAATATCCGTTCTGCTACCATCGAGCAAATCCGCCTCAGTAGTCCAGCCTTTTCGACTGGATTCACCCCGATAAGCCGAATTTATCAACTTCGTCAATGGCTCTGCATCCAGTGTATTCGCCTTACAAAACGATAGTTTTAATGTCATAGCGTCATCTTAAAACCTGTTCAAAATCTTCGTAATAAAAGAGCCAAAAACGCCAAGTTGACGAATTGTAGGCTGGGGTCGGTATTACTAAACTCGTCTTGACGTTGCAGCCCTGTTTGGCTAGTTCCCTTTTCTGGTTTCTCACTTCACAGCGAAAAATAATAATCAACATTATCAACTATTCAATGAAGATTTTGAACAGACT
>NQJH01000237.1 GCA_002256685.1 Methylococcaceae bacterium NSP1-2
GTCTTCAGTTTCTCGCCGTTTTGGTATTTTTTGCCCAATTTATTCATTATTGCTTCTGAAAAGTTTTCTTCTATAAAAGACACGGTTTTTTCATGGTTGCATTCAGCATGAGAGACGAAATTTTTGGTTTTCCACAAATCACTATTATGCAGTTTGGTCTTTGATAGTTTTCCTGAGCGCGTGAGGTCTTCTAGTATCAAACAATAGTTTAGCAACTGGTGTTCAACGAGATAGGGTCCAGAAAAATTTTCAGCCGCACTAAAAATTCCGATGAGTCTTTCGAATTCTAATGAGACCTGCGGTAACATTGATGGCAACGATACAGGTATATTTGTTCCTATATTATTAATGCCAAATTGTAAAAACGGTCTATTTGTATATTCCCCCCACTGCTTCTCTCCTTCACGCTTTAGAATAATATCCACTATTTCTGGAAAGTTTGTTGAAATATCAAATGCCCAACCATCTTTTGCATAGTATTTGATTTTAGATAAACCCTTTTTTCGCATTCTAGCGTTATTACTGACCTGCATAGCGAGCAAAAATTGTTTGATTTTATTTTTGAGACCGTCTATTTCGGTAAATATTTGCTCAGGTGCGACACCGTCTAGCCAAACTATTATTTGACCTATTTGCGGCGTATTCTCGTTTAGTAAAAAATGGGCGCATTCGTGCGTCCAAGTGATACTAGGTTTATCGTAGATAGTTTGAATGTTTTCAAAACTTTGTGTTATTTGAAGTTTTCGCATAAGAAACTCTTCGTTATGGCGGATGTGTTTGACAGTGTATCTAGGTTTCTAAGGTAGAATGAAAATTCCCCTACTTTTTTCGGAACCGCTATGTGGCAATTTTTAAAACGTCAGCAAAAAGATAATCAAACGGAACGCCGCAAACCTTTAACTTTTTTGGAAATTGTCGTTGGAATGGGCGATTTTTCAGATTTTGCCACACACGATGCCGCGTTAAAATTTTGGCTGCCCGAACCAGCAGAACAGGTTCTTCGTGAAATGAGCGAGCGTAGCGACTTATCGGTGAGTGAGTTGTTACGACAATTTCTTGCCATTCATTGCTATGGGCTTTATGCCTTTTATCAAATGACGGACATTATGCCCAAGCTATTCAAAGAGGGGCAATCTGACAGCAGATTTTCTATGGTTGCTGAAGAACCACCCGAGTACAAAAAACGCATTGATACTTATTGGGTGCCTGAGCTTGGCAAGAATGTTGCCGCCATCAAAGTATGGATTCCAAAACGGGTAAAAGCTGACTTACAAACATTGGCTGAACATGTTGAACTAACGCCTTCCAATTATGTACGGGAAATTCTTATATCGCGTTTGCTAGGACATGGAATGCTTCCCTCACGCCCAACCATGTTCAAAGCATTTCCCACCTCTGCAACGAATGATTGGGAAGAAAATCGAGACGTTCCTTGGCGTGAAATTTCACAAGATGCGTTCCATAGTTACAGCATTGGAGAGAGACGAACTGAATGGGTTGATGGGTGTGAATAGAACTGCCGCCATCGCCTCACTTACGCTAAAATACGACAATATTAGCGGCTTAGTGATTGAGCTTAAGCAACACAGGATTATCCAATGACAATATTAGCGTTATATAGCATTAAGGGCGGTGTGGGTAAAACGTCAAGTGCGGTTAATTTAGCGTTTATTGCCGCGCGTAATGGTTACCGAACTTTGATATGGGATTTAGACCCACAGGGGGCAAGTAGTTATTATTTTCGCGTCCAACCTAAGATTAAAGGCGGTGGTAGCGACTTAATCGCAGGCAAACGAGCACTAGATGGACTGATTAAAGGCACTGATTTTGATAATCTGGATTTACTGCCCGCCGATTTTTCCTTTCGTAATTTAGATTTGTTGCTGGATGTAAAGAAAAAACCTACGCGACAACTTAAAAAACTGCTGAAACCGTTAGTGGCAGATTATGATTTTATTTTTTTGGATTGTCCGCCCAATATTTCTTTATTATCAGAAGCAGTTTTTGAAGCCGCCGATATATTGTTGTCACCGATTATTCCAAGCACTTTGTCGATAAGAGCCTTGGATCAGTTACAACAATTTATTAGCGATCAGCAGCTAAATCATCTGTTATTGATACCGTTTTTTTCTATGGTAGACAGGCGTAAAAAAATGCACCTCGACATCATAAAACATTTGATTGAAACGTATCCTAATACCTTAAGCACCGCTATTCCTTACGCCAGTGATATTGAACGCATGGGCTTAGAACAGTGTCCTCTTGGTGTTTATAGTCATAATGACCGCTCAATAAAGGCTTATGATGCACTATGGCAAGAAATTTTGACGCGTATCAATACCCCCTGAATCTGCACGGCTACCCACGTTTAACAACATGATGCAATCATCTCCTGGCAAACTTCATTCTGAACAATTCTTGCAACAGCAACTGCAAGAAGTTATCACGCTATTAGAAAAACAGGAATTGGAAAAAACGCTAGTTCATAGAGAATTAGCAACCACTGATTTAGTTGAAACAGTCCTACATAAGCAACAGCAAACCCGTCTGCAAGAGAAATTTGCCCAATTACACCCTGCCGATATTGCCTCTATTCTGGAATCATTACCGTTAGATCAACGGCAAATAGCATGGGATGCCATTAAAACCGCACACGAAGGGCAAGTATTATTAGAAGTATCCGATGCCGTTCGACAAACGCTGATTTCCGGTATGGAGGCAGAAGAATTAGCCAGTGTTGCTAGTCAATTAAATACCGATGAAATAGCGGATATTGCGGCGGATATTCCTAAAAGAGCGATGTTGAAAATTCTACGCTCTTTAAATGGCAAAGGGCGTAGTGATTTAAATGCTATTTTGGCGTATTCAGATAATCAAATTGGCGCGTTGATGGATTTTGGCATGATTACTATTCGTAATGATTTGAATCTAAAAGCCGTGATTACCTATATTCGTAAACTGGGTAAATTACCTAGCCATACTGATAAATTATTTGTCGTCGATCAATACGATAGAGTGCAAGGTGTATTGCCCTTGCAACGTTTATTAACCCACCGCCCTGCCCTACAAGTTGCCGATGTGATGGTGACAGATTTTGTGCGTTTTCAAGTAGATCAAGACACAGCCGAAGCCGCGCGTGCCTTTGAACGTTATGATTTGATTTCCGCACCTGTAGTGGATGGTGCTGGCAAGTTACAAGGACGGTTGTGTATTGATAGCATTTTAGATTTTGTGCGCGAAAAATCCGATGAAGATTTATTAAGCCAAGCAGGTGTGGGTGAAGAAGAAGATTTGTTTTCTAGCGTCTGGAAAAGTGCCAGAAATCGCTGGGGCTGGTTGCTGATTAATATCGTCACCGCGTTTGCTTCCACGCGTATTATTGGTTTGTTTGAAGACGTGATTTTACAATTAGTCGCGCTGGCTTCACTCATGCCCATTATTGCCGCAATGGGTGGTAACACCGGTAATCAAACCAGTATGTTGATTATTCGCTCATTGGCTTTAGGACAAATTACCCCTGCGAATGTGTCACGACTAATTAAAAAAGAATTAACACTGGCGATTATTAATGGCACATTTATCGGGCTGATTATCGGCTTATTCAGTCTATTGCTTTATCGAGATGTGGCACTGTCGGGAGTAATGGCAAGCGCGATGTTTATTAATCTGCTAGTTGCGGTGATTGTAGGGCTGGCTATTCCATTAGTGCGCCATAAATTCGGTTATGATCCAGC
>NQJH01000238.1 GCA_002256685.1 Methylococcaceae bacterium NSP1-2
AATATCACGACTCTGTTTATTGAGATCCTGTACATCAAAAATTAACGGTGAGTTTTTAAAAAATTCGGGTGCTAAGTCAACTTTTTCTTGAAGTTGTTGCCCAATGGTTTTTAAATCATCGGTGAACAGAATCAAAACAGGCACAGAAAAGCTACCACTCTTAAATTCTAGCGGTGGCGAGTGATTAGGCATTTTTTGAGAATCTGTCGGCATTCATTAACTCTACAACATCATTAACTGAGTGAAGTTTAACATTGCTGATAAAAAAAATCATTTTTCAAATGCTAATAATGATTTTTCTGTCACACAAAGAACAACGTGCAATTTGCTCAACACATAAAAAAGGGCTACTTTCGTTAAGAATAGTAGCCCTATTTTTATTTTTAAAACGATTAACGTTTTGAGTACTGAGGACGTTTTCTCGCTTTGTGTAAGCCGACTTTTTTACGTTCTACGATACGAGAATCACGGGTAACAAAACCTGCTTTTCTTAATGATGGACGTAAAGTCTCATCATATACCATTAAAGCGCGGGTCAAACCGTGACGAATAGCACCAGCTTGACCAGAGGGGCCACCACCTTTAACAATCACGTTGACATCAAATTTGCCAACCATATCAACACATTCTAACGGTTGACGAGACACCATTTGATCGGTTTTACGACCGAAATAATCTTCGATAGATTTTTTGTTAATGGTAATGTTTCCAGTGCCTGCTGTTGCGTAAACGCGTGCTACTGCACATTTACGACGACCTGTTCCATAATACTGAGCTGCTGCCATGGTCTATCTACTCGCTTAAATGTCTAAAACTTTTGGCTGTTGAGCCTGATGATCGTGCGCTGGACCTGCATAAACTTTCAATTTCTTGAACATTGCACGACCCAATGGATTGTTAGGTAACATACCTTTAACCGCAGTAGTAAGAATACGATCAGGGAACGTTTTTCTTAATTTACCTAGGCTAACGGTTTTCAGGTTACCAATGTATCCCGTATGATGTTGATATAATTTATTTTTTTCTTTATTGCCTGTAACGCCAATTTTTTCTGCATTTACTACAATAATGTAATCGCCGGTATCAACGTGCGGCGTGTATTCTGGTTTGTGTTTGCCGCGAAGACGCAGTGCAATTTCAGAAGCCAGACGACCTAACGTCTTTCCTTCTGCATCGACCACATACCAATCGCGCTTAACTTCTTCTGGTTTTGCACTAAATGTTTTCATGAATTGTTACTTGTCTTGCGGTTAAAGGCTTAATAAAAGACTAAGAAGTTTACTAAACATCGCCGTATTTTTCAATGTTTATTTGCAATAATACGCAAGGTACGCATTATAACTTAATATTTAAAGAATGTAGAACAGCGGCGGATAATCTGGCTACACTGCCACCAGTGCGTTCAAAGTGATATTCCAAATAGGCTTTTTCAAAATGATCGCGGGCTTCTTTTAACGGCAGATTAAAAAAATCAGGCACAGAGGCTGAATTGGCAACATCACCGACCACTGAACCGAGTGCAGATTTCACTTCGTCTAGCTCTATTTCTTCACCGACCCCTAAAATCATCAAGCGCTGCACTAGGTTTTTTAATTCACGCACATTACCGCGCCAGCCGTAGTTGCGCAAAAAGTTTTGCGCTGCCATCGAGAATTTCCGAAACGGTAATTTATCTTGATTAACAAAATAATCAACATAAAAACTTAGCAGTGCAGGTACATCTTCGCTGTGATTTCGGAGCGGTGCAATATCAACGGTGATTTCATTTAGTAAATAGTATAAATCCTGTCGAAACCGCCCCGCCTTGACTTCTTCATCCAAGGCGATGCGTGTTGATGCCACTACGCGAACATCGACACTAACAGACTCACTACCGCCAACACGCAGGAAAGATCGGGACTCTAAGGCACTGAGCAAACGTAACTGAGTTTCTTTATCCATGCCGCCAATTTCACTTAGAAACAGCGTACCTTTGTGCGCTCTTTCTAATAAACCTGAATAAATTTTACCCTCGCTTTCTTTGCCAAAAAATTCAACCGCTGAGTTTTCTGGCGAAATACTACCGACGGCGACATCCACAAAAGGACCATCACGGTGCGCACTATTGTTATGTAAATAACGGGCATACAACTCTTTACCTACACCGGCTTCACCAACAAATAACACCCGTGCATCATGTTGTGCGAGTCGCTTTAATTGATCTTTAGTTCTGGCAACCGTGGCACTTTTACCGACTGGCTCGATATCAGCTGACGTATGCGGTTTAATTCCTGCACTTTCTAGCTGGAGGTTGCTCGCTTCTAACGCCCTTTCGACAATTAATAATAATTTTGCTAATGATAAAGGTTTTTCTAAAAAGTCATACGCACCTAAACGGGTAGCTTCAACCGCTGCTTCCACTGAACCATGCCCCGACATCATCACTACAGGACACAGCAATGGATCCTCGGCGACCCATTCTTTCAGTAGCGTAATACCATCCGTGTCGGGCATCCATATATCAAGCAGAATAAGATTAGGTTTCGTGGATTCTTTGAGTTGCCGCGCCTCACTGGCATTTTCCGCCTGAGCGACTGAATAGCCTTCATCTTCGAGAATTTCGCTGACTAAACGGCGAATATCGGGTTCGTCATCAACGACTAATATTCTTGGTAATTGTGTATTCATAGTGTTTTATGTCTCAATGTTACATGCCGGAAGCTGAATAATAAATCCCGCGCCCACCTTTCGACTGGTATCAACCCAGATCGCGCCTCCATGCTCTTCTATTATTTTTTTCACTATCGCCAGCCCTAAACCCGTTCCCTTGGCTTTGGTGGTCACATAAGGCTCAAAAATGGTTTCTATTTGTTCATCTTTAATGCCTGGTCCATCATCATAAAGCGCGATTTCAATAAAATCACTGTCATTTTTTTGTACGCGGTGTAGATTAATTTCAATGAGACCCTGCGTTTCTATGGCTTCCAGCGCATTTTTAATCAAATTGTGTAACACCTGCCGAATACTGACCGGATCGCCCATAATCAGCAACGACGCGGCTTCATAATTCGCTTTAAATTTAATGCCAGACTTTAACACATAAAGTGCCATGACTTCCTGCACTAACACCGGTAAATCAATGATGACGGTTTGTTTTTTGGACGGTTTGGCGTATTCGGAGAAATCATCGACCATTTCTTTCATTGCGACCACTTGCTGAACAATCGTGCGTGTGGAACGCTGGAGCATATCGGCATCGGCAGGCTCTAACTTGTCGGCTAATTTATGTTGCAATCGTTCCGCTGAGAGCTGAATCGGCGTGAGTGGATTTTTAATTTCATGCGCTAAACGTCGGGCAACTTCGCCCCACGCGGCATTTTTTTGGGCTTGGATTAAATCAGTGACATCATCAAACACCACCACCGCACCCACGCGCAGACCTTCTTGAGAAAACAACGGCGTACCGCGACACAGTAATTCCTGCCGACCATTCGCCCCTAAAAAGGCAAGTCGCTGTTGCCAAATATCATCACTTTGTTCTAACAAGCGTTGAATGGATTTAAGCGGCTCTGCCAATTCAGAATAACTTAACGCCAGTTCTAATAACGTCTGTCCAACAAAATGCTGAACTTGAATGCGAAAAATGCGATACGCCGCTTGATTAACGGTGCGAATTTTATAATCGGCATCAAAACTAATCACCCCAGCGGTCAAATTGGCGAGAATAGTTTCTAAATATGCGCGTTGATTTTCCACTTCAAAACCAGCCAATCGCGTTTCATCACGCGCTACCGCAATGCGTTTGGTCATATCATTGAATGATTCCACCAAAAAGCCTAAATCGTCTTGTGCTATTACGGGCAATTGTTGGTCATAATGCCCTAACGCCACGGCTCGCGTGCCTTTCACCAGCTCTTTAACTGGCGAAATAATATTGCGAATACTGATAAACGCTACCCAAATCGCCGCCAATAAACTCATCAATAACACCAGCGACAACACCAGCGAAAAACTCCAGCGTAATGACGTGCGTAAATAATTCATTTCCTGATAACGCAAAAACGCAAATTCCACCGAATCGGCTAAATCAGCGATACGAATCGGCACAGGATATAAGGCTTGTAAATATTGCTGCTCTTGGGTTTTCAGCATAACAATGACGCGAATCATCAACACATCATCATGCACAGGTGTTAACGCAACATATTGCGCATTTTGCCGTAATCGTAGCCAGATATTTTCATCCGGCAAATTCGGCAAAATATCACTGGGATTAACGCTACTGGACGCAATAATTCTACCTTGGCGAGAAAACACCGTCATTTCTGATGCTTCCGCCTGTTGACGTAAATTTTCCAGTTCTAAGGTCGCTAAATTTTCGCTAGAGCTTTCTAATTTTTCAATAATCTGTTGGGTTTGCTTAAGATGCCAACGCATACGCTGGTCTAATGACGCTTGACTCAGCTCCAGTGCGTCCTCCATTGCGCGGTCTATTTCGACATTAAACCAACTGTCTATGCCTTGATGCAAAAACTGCATAGAAAAATAAAACACGATAGCGGCAGGGGCTAATGCCAGTAACACAAACAGCGACACCATGCGTGTGGTGAGTCGTGAACCTGCCTCGCGTTTTTTTAATTGCTTGATGAGCGCGAAAATATTCGCTCCCACTAAACCCAACAACACGATAGAACCCAACGCATTGGCTAATAACAGCCACGAATACATCGCACTGAGTTGTGAGGATTCCTGCGTTGCTGAACTCATCAACTGCAAAGACAGCAGAATTAAGCCAAACAGAATTGATACTGACAAACTCACTGGGAGTTTTATTTTTTTAAGAGCCATACTATCCAGATACTATTGCGGTTTAGTGTCAAGCGGCTTTATCGTTCCCATCGCTCTGCGTGGGAATGCCGCTGTTGACGCTCCAGCGTCTTCTTA
>NQJH01000239.1 GCA_002256685.1 Methylococcaceae bacterium NSP1-2
CATTGCTGTAATCCATTGCTAATAAGGCAAGGTCTTTTTTAGCGGTGGCTTTACCGCCCGCTGAGAATTTAGCCACTGCACCGAGTGGCGTAGATTTTGAAGTTTGTCCGCCTGTGTTGGAATAGACTTCGGTATCTAACACCAAAATATTGACATTGCGACCACTGGCAAGAACATGGTCAACACCACCAAAGCCAATGTCATACGCCCAGCCATCACCGCCGATAATCCAGACGCTTTTTTTGCATAGATTGTCAGCGAGTTGAGCTAAGGTTTTTGCGGTTGGCGTATCTAGTTTGCTCAGTGTTTGTTTTAGTTCAGCAACCCGTTCGCGTTGTTCATAAATTCCCACTTCATTGGATTGGTCAGCATTCAAAATAGCATCGACCAATTCACCATTAAGCGAATCACGCAACGAGGCTAATAATTCTCTGGCTTGGTCGGCTTGTTTGTCGATGGAAACCCGCATACCTAAACCAAATTCCGCATTGTCTTCAAACAGTGAATTATTCCACGCAGGTCCACGTCCTTCAGCGTTTTTAGTCCACGGTGTCGTTGGTAAATTACCGCCATAAATCGATGAACACCCTGTGGCATTAGCAATAATCATACGATCACCAAACAATTGCGAAGCCAGTTTTAAATACGGCGTTTCACCACAACCAACACACGCGCCTGAAAATTCAAACAAAGGCTGCAACACCATTGCACCTTTAATCGTGTTGGTTTTTAACAGCGTTCTATCGTATTCGGGAATGTTCAAAAAGAAATCCCAGTTGTCACGTTCAGCATCCACTAACTCAGGTTGTGGGCGCATGTTGAGAGCTTTACGGCTGGCATTGGATTTATCCCGAATCGGGCAAATATCTACGCACAGCGTACAGCCTGTGCAATCTTCGGGCGCGACTTGATAAGTCATGGATAAACCCGCAGGAAAATCTTTGCCTAACATTGGCATGTGCTTGAAAGTATCAGGCGTGTCGCTTAATAATTCTGTTGGATAAATTTTGCTACGAATCACTGAATGAGGGCAAACCATCACGCACTTACCACATTGCGTACATAAATCCGTTTCCCAGACGGGGATTTCTAACGCTAAATTACGTTTTTCAAACGCCGCTGTACCGACAGGGAACGTGCCATCAATTGGCATCGCACTGACGGGTAATAAGTCGCCCCGCCCTGCAATAATTTCCCCTGTCACGCGTTTAACAAACTCAGGCGCGGTGTCTTTAATCACCGACACAATATCAAAGCTGCTACTGACTTGAGCGGGCGGTGTGACTGAATGTAAGCTCGCCAGCGTTTCATCAATCGCTTGAAAGTTCAGCTCAACGATACGTTGACCTTTTTTGCCATAGGTTTTCTCTACCGCGTGTTTAATGGCGGTAATCGCTTGTTCCTGCGGCAATACCCCTGAAATAGCAAAAAAGCAGGTTTGCATGATGGTATTAATGCGTTTACCCATGCCCGTTTTTTCCGCGACGGCATAACCATCAATCACATAAAAGCGAATATGTTTAGCCAGTATTTGTTGCTGCATTTTCGCGGGCAAGGAATCCCAGACTTTATCGATAGGTTCTTGCGAGTTAAGCAAAAACACCGCATTATCCGCCGCGTTATCCAGCATGTTATAACGCTTGAGAAAAATGCTTTGATGACAGCCGATAAAATTGGCATCGTTGTCGCTGATTAAATAACTAGACTGTATCGGTTTTGCCCCAAAGCGCAAATGCGACACCGTAACCGCGCCCGATTTTTTCGAGTCATAAACAAAATAACCTTGGGCGTGTAAATCGGTATCTTCGCCGATAATTTTGATGGTATTTTTATTCGCGCCCACCGTGCCATCACTACCCAAACCGTAGAACATCGCTTGAATGGTGTCGCTATTAGCACCGGTGCGAAAACTCGCATCCCAGTCTAAACTGGTATGCGTGACATCATCATGAATACCAATCGTGAAGCCATTTTTAGGCTGGTCTTTTTTCAGTTCATCATAAACCGCTTTAATCATCGCGGGCGTGAACTCTTTAGACGATAAGCCATAACGACCACCAACTATTTTCGGCAACGTCGGAAATTTTGCTCCGCCGCTGATGTAATCTTGGGCAATAGCACCTAGGATGTCTTTATATAACGGTTCGCCATCTGCACCGGGTTCTTTAGTTCGATCCAATACCGCAATTTTACGGACAGACGCAGGTAGTGCGGCTAATAACGCGTTAGCATCAAATGGGCGATATAAACGCACAATCAACACGCCTACCGATTCACCGTGGGCATTCAGATAATTCAGCGTTTCTTCAACTGCTGATGCACCAGAACCCATAATGACAATCACACGTTCGGCGTTTTCTGCACCGATATATTCAAATAAGCGATACTGCCGACCTGTCAATTCAGCAAACCGATTCATGGTATTTTGAACAATATTAGGCATGGCTAAATAAAACGGATTCACCGTTTCTCGTGCCTGAAAATATACATCGGGATTTTGTGCCGTACCGCGTAGCACAGGATTATTAGGCGTTAACGCACGATTACGGTGTGCAATTACCCAATCTTCATTAATCATCGCGCGTATCACGTCATCATCAACATTAACAATTTTTGCGACTTCATGCGAAGTTCTAAAACCGTCGAAAAAGTGCATGATAGGAATGCGACTTTCTAAGGTTGCCGCATGAGCAATCAACGCAAAATCCATTGCTTCTTGTGGTGAATTGGAACACAGCATCGCAAAGCCCGTCATACGCGCCGACATCACATCACTGTGATCGCCGAAAATCGATAGCCCCTGACAAGCGAGCGAACGAGCGGCGATATGAAATACTGCTGGTGACAGTTCACCGGCAATTTTGTACATATTGGGTAGCATTAACAACAAACCTTGTGAGGCAGTAAACGTGGTTGCTAACGAACCCGCTTGTAACGCGCCATGAATAGCACCTGCCACGCCCGCTTCACTCTGCATTTCAATCACTTGCGGCACCGTCCCCCACAAATTAACCTGCCCCTTAGCTGACCATTCATCCGCCCATTCGCCCATATTAGACGACGGCGTAATTGGATAAATGGCAATAACTTCATTAAGTTTGTGCGCGATACTCGCCGCAGCTTGGTTTCCATCGATGGTAAGTGTTTGCTGATTGTGCATAAAACGACCTCTGAGATGAATGAAAAATAATATATTTAGTTTAGTCTTAATTTTTAACGGGTAATAGGAGAAATTAAGTCGATGCGTGGGAATGGTTGAATGTAAAAAACATTAAATCGCCAACGCCCGAATTAATTCTAGCTGTGGCTCGGTGACTTCGGTTTTTTTACCTAAGCATTGTGTTAAAGGCACGATTTCAATATCGCCTTTATTGAAGGCGGTGACGTGGGCATAGTTTCCTTCGCATAGCGCGTGGACAGCGGCATAGCCCATTTTTGAGGCTATGGTGCGGTCAATCGCGGTTGGGCTACCGCCGCGCTGGATATGCCCTAAAATGCAAACGCGTAAATCAAGGTTATATTGCTTCATCAGCTCGTCTTTGATTTGGTAGGATAAGCCTACTTTTTCACCTTCGGCAACGATGATGATGGAAGAAGTTTTGCCCCGCGCTACGCCTTTATTAATCGTATCGGCAATGTCTTGGTAATTAATGGCTTGATTGGATAAAACCACTTGTTCCGCACCCGTGCATAAGCCGACTTGTAACGCAATACTGGAGGAGGTGCGCCCCA
>NQJH01000240.1 GCA_002256685.1 Methylococcaceae bacterium NSP1-2
AAGCGGGGGCATACAACAGATGCTGAATTCTGCACTGTAGGCAATTCAGCGTCTAAAGGTTCAAAATGGTTTTGAGTTTGTTTATTCATGGTTAAATGATAATCGTTATCATTTACATGGTCAAGACTTGTTTGCTTAGGGATTAGAATAGAGATACTTACTTAAATGAAAAAAGGTAGGTACGAATTCATTCGCGCCTACCTTTATGTTTTGGCATGAGCTTTAAAACGATTGCTTATAAAGATGTACGTTCAGCATTCAATAAATCAATTACAGGTTGCGTTTCAGGACGCACTCCGCGCCAAATAAAAAATGCTTCTGCGGCTTGTTCCACCAACATTCCCAAGCCATCCAGACTTTTTATCGCACCTTGTTCCAAACCCCAACGCACAAACGCTGTCGGTTCATTACCGTAAGCTAAATCATAACAAACGCCTTGTTTAGCCAGTAAATCCTCAGGTAAAGGCGGTAATTGACCGCTTAAACTGGCGGATGTGGCATTTAAAATCACATCAAATGGCGCGTAATCGATTAAATCCGCAAAACCACAGCCCGACACACAACCCTTATGAACAAACTCAGCCGCCAACTGCACCGCCTTATTCACTGTGCGATTAGCAATCACCACACATGCGGGCGATTGTTCTAATATGGGTAACAATATGCCACGACTTGCCCCACCTGCGCCTAATAGCAAAATCCGCTTCTCTGTCAATGCAATACCATGATTCACCAACAAATCCCGCACCAAACCACAGCCATCCGTATTATCACCCAACACCGAACCATCCGCTTGCAACGCCAAAGTATTCACCGCTTTAGCCAGTTCAGCCCGTTCTGTTTTATGCGTAGCCCACGCCCACGCTAATTCTTTCAACGGCACGGTACAATTTAAGCCTTTACCACCTTGAGCAAAAAACGCTTCAGCGGTCACGGTAAATTGTTCAGCCGACACTTCCTGCGCGGTATATTGCAAATCCTGACCCGTTTGTTCAGCAAACAGTTGATGAATGCGCGGTGATTTACTGTGTTTAATTGGTTGTCCAAAAACCGCATAACGGTTTAGTGATGTGGTCATAATATGTTGTTCTCCTAAAATAATTGTTACGCAAACCGTGACTTATTGTAGGTGCGGATTTATCCGCACTGCACGAATGAATTCGCGCCTACACGAATTAACTGTGAACCGTGTCATTGCTGGTATGATTGCGAATAATAGCATAAGCAAAACTCCCAATAGCTTTACGAACAATAACAACCTAACAGCATCCATCGCTTTATTAGTCATCGGTTTTGCTGAGGGTCGGTAATATTTTGCAACAACAAAACGCGCTACGTTGTGCGTCAAAAGCGGCTGGATCCGGCTTAGCGAGTATTCAAAGTGTGCATCTAAGCGTTAAGTGGGGAGAGACATCGTTATCGAGGGAATTTTCATTATGACTAGAAACCTATTCACTAGCCAACCTGTTCCGTGTGCGGCATAACGGCAACCAACACTTAGCACGATAAGTTCTTAGTAAAAAATCATCAACCTCCAAGGTTTTTAAAACCTTGGAGGTTTGTCAGTGACCTTATTGCTAGGACTACCCTGATTTTTAACGATGGGTAGGGAATGGCATATAAGGTGGAATATAGGGAGCAGGATGAGGTGCAAAACTGGGATACGGTGTAAAGCTAGGATAGTAAGGATTAGGCGGAAAACTAGGATTAGGATTATAAGGCGGTCTTTGTCGGTAATTTTGTCGGTAATTGTAATTATAAGGATAGCTAGGATAAGGAATAAACACCTGATAGGGCGTTTGCTGCTTTGCCTCTGCTGCTTCACGTCTTGCGGCGGCGGCTTCTTGCCTTGCTGCTGCCGCTTCGCGTTGAGGGGCTTCTGCTTGCCATTGAGCAGCGGCGGCATCTCGCTTCGCTTGCGCGGCTTTGTCTAACGCTTGCCGTTCCTCTTCTGTGGCTTTTAATCGATTGAGAGCTTCCTGCTGTTGTTGCGCGTCCAATTTTGGTATATCAACAATGTTTTGATCCGCCGTATTTGCTGAACAAGGCAGAGACTGATAGACGATTTGTTTTGAGGGTGTGCTGCATTTATAAACTTCAGCATGAGCTGAGCAATTGATTGCAAGCAACAACAGTAAAGTAATGAGGCGCATAATTCCTCCGTTCAGCGTATCTAGGGTGATAAGTTTGCTTCATTACTGAGCGGTGCGCCCGCTTCAGTAATTGAATGCCTAGGACGGGTAAATTGCCGACCTATAAATAAATCATTACTCACCACTGAAACATTCTGTAGCCAGTGTGATGAGGTTTGACAGTCTTCTGAAAAAGGGGGTTCTTTACACAGTTCGACTGTTCCGTTACTAGGCAAAGCAAAATGCAGTCCCGGTAAAGGTCGGATATGTTTATCGGGTAATGAACTAGTGTAATCCATAATAGTCGGCTCTGTATAATTCAATAGATTAAGTAACAGCTTAGGCACTTGGTACAACGGCAAGCTACCTACCTTCACCGCCCCACGTTGACCATCAATAACAATCATGGGGGTGCTGACATAAAATTTAAACATGTCAGACGAAAAATCACTGCGATTAGTTGTCAATACACCAGAATCTACATAACCCGCAAAATTCTCACCGAGAAACGGTAAGTGATCGCCAAACACCACAATAATACTGTCTGGGTCACGTTTTTTTAATTGCTCGATAAAATCAATCAGTTCGCGTGATTTGTAATAAATAGTATTGCCATAACTGCTGACTTCTTCAACTTTGGAGGCGGAGGTCACTTTATTAGGACGACTTTCACTTAACGGATAATTCCAGTGTCCAAAATAAGTGACGATGTAATCGAGTACCGGTTGTTTTTTAGCCAAGGAGTCGGATAATTTTTCTAACACTTGCCGATATAACGAACTGTCTGCCAAAAATTCTCGATTCATATCATCAAGTACAAAATCATCTTTCGCATAGTAGTTTTGAAAGCCGATATTACGATAGGCATTGACGCGATTCCAAAATACAGGAACATTCGGATGTGAAACGACGGTTTTATAACCTTTATCCGCCAGAATATGGGGTAAACAGGGGACTTCATTAATCAATTGCCGCTCAAATTTGACATTGTCTTTAGCCACGGGAAAACCACATAACACTTCAAATTCTGCGTTGGCATATAACCACCAAACACAGGGCTTAACGCGTGTGAATATCCCGCGCTTTTCCATAATTTTCTAAATTCGGGACTGAGCGGATTTTGATTGTAATGCGCTTTTTTTAAGCCATTGGCATCCCAAAAAGATTCTAACAACACAATATGAATATTACGCGGGGTAAACGGCTTATCTGTGACTGTCGGTTTGGGTATCATGCTGAGCAAATTCTCAGCAGCGGCTTGCGCACTATCCATATCGGGTGGCACATCGGCTAAGGCAAAAAAACGCGTAGTTTCTTGCAAAGAATACAGCGTTGCACCATGCCCCAAATAATTAGAACGCTGATCCCATACTGAATTACCGGTATAGTTATCGATAGGTTCAAGGATCATGTTGGGCTTATAAATTACCGTAATGCCCAATAAAATGGTCACTAGACTAGCAACATAGCCCCGCCAATGACGCATGGAAAAGTTGAAAATGACTAAACTGATAATCGCTGCCAATGGAATAGCGGCAGCAAAAAACCGCCAACCTTCCTGAAAAACATGCTGGCGAGGCAGACGCTCGCGGACGTGGGCAGCGCAAAAATATCGTCTGGCATAATCGGACCGCCAAAAAAGGAAATTTTTACGGCATTACCGACATATAAAATGCCCATGACCAAACTTTGAATAATAAGAAAAATCCACACGCGCTTTGATAACGCATACAAAATATAACTGGCAAGTAGTTGCAACAAAAAATCGTAAATAACCGCCATAGGCAGTATTTGTACATCAAACTTAATTGTGCTGATGAGGTAATACAGCGCGTAAAGCAATGCAGTAGAAAACAGTGGCAAGAACTTTGAAGTCATAAATTCGGTAATTAAATGGCAGTTGAAAGCAGTATGTGGCGATACACTGAACGTAATATGAATACTAGGCAGTCTACCATAAGGTTTAATACCCAAATGGTCAGCTTTTTAAGTTGCCCGTCTATTCTGATTCATCATAGAATGCTTGCTTTTTACAACTACGTTTAGGTATTGCAATGTCGGACACAATTTGGTTTAGAACAGGTGAAGCAACGGTATTTTCTAGTGACGATCAAGGCACCGATGCGATGCCAGAAATATTGATTGGTAGTGTCAAAGGTCCTGCTGGTAATGCCTTTGCTAATCTGATGGGACAAACCGCAGGACATACACGGATGTTTGCCATTCGTGCTTGTAATCAACAAGTGCGTCCTGCCACGCTGATTGTGCCGAAAGTGACGATGAAATCGACGGCTTATATCAATTTATTTGCAGGCCCTGTGCAGTCTGCGGTTGCTGATGCGGTGTTAGATAGTGTCATTGAAGGGGTGATTCCAGCCGATCAAGCCAATGATTTGTGTATTATCGCCATGCTGTGGATTGCGCCTGAATGTGCAGAAAACCCTGAACTGGATCGCAAAGATTTATATCGAACTAACTACGAAGCGATGAAACTGGCAATTGCCCGCGCGATGAGTAACTCACCTAGCATTGAAGAATTAACGGCTAATCGTCACAAAATTTTTCACGAAATGTATGACCCAGAAACCGGCGAATCTCAATGGTAAAAAACGGAGAGACGCGATTCATCGCGTCTTTTCATTAAAACAATGAACCCTATCACCGCTTACGAAGCTTGCCCTGAATGTGATTTATTACTCAATTCTGTGCTGCCAAAAATCGGCGAAAAAGCCCATTGTCCACGGTGCGGTTTGCGACTGTCACGTCCGAGTAAACAAAGTGTTGAGCGCACTTTCGCCTTATCTATTGCGGGGTTCATATTATTTTTCCCCGCCAATTTGTTGCCTATGGTGGGCATCACAATCATGGGCAATGCTAACACGGGACTATTATTTTCTGGCGTGGTTGCTTTATTTAACGATGGGATGGTAGTAGTAGCTATCGTGGTATTTTTGGCTAGCATTTTATTTCCGCTAGTGCATATTGTTTTATCATTACTCATCAGTGGGCATCTTTATTTTAATCGGTCTAATTGTTATTTAGCGCACTGGATGCGCTGGATGCACCATTTAGATGAATGGGTGATGCTGGAGGTTTATATGCTGAGTATTATTGTGGCTTGCGTTAAGCTCATGTCGCTTGCTCAACTCAAATTCGGTTGGGGTCTTTATGCGTTTATCGCGCTAATTATCATAACAACCCTGCTAACTAGCGGTCTGGATAACGAGTTATTCTGGCAACGTATCGAGCAATTGCGTAACAGGAACAACAATGCAAGCTAAAGGGAATGCACTAAAGCAAGGCTTTATACGCTGCCACGACTGTGGTTATTTGGTAAAAACAGTGAGTCAACCGTCATCTTGTCCACGTTGTGATAGTCATCTACACGCACGACACCCTCATAGTTTGCAACGCACCACTGCGTTATTACTCAGTAGTTTTTTACTGTATATTCCCGCCAATATTTTCCCCATTATGATTGTTAATCAGTTCGGTGCGGGTGAACCCAATACCATTGCTGGCGGCATTGTTGAATTAATCGATAGTGGCATGATACCTATCGGTTTGTTGGTATTGGTGGCAAGTATTCTCGTGCCGTCGTCAAAGCTGATAGGTATTAGTCTGTTACTGTTATGTGCGCATTTTCGCTGGCAAGTGAATGCCCGTCGTTGGACGAGGATGTATCGTGTTATTGCTTTTGTTGGGCGATGGTCGATGCTGGATATTTTTATGATTTCCATTTTGGTCGATTTAGTAAATTTTAGTGGCATACAAATTATTGCAGGTCCTGCGGCAACTGCCTTTGCCGCCGTGGTCATATTGACCATGTTCGCAGCTGAAAATTTTGATCCACGCTTACTTTGGGACA
>NQJH01000241.1 GCA_002256685.1 Methylococcaceae bacterium NSP1-2
ACCGCCAGCGGTGCCAATTTTGCCAATAATGGCGAGGGCAATGTCTTTCGCGGTGCTGTATTTGGATAATTCACCGTTGACTTGCACTAACATGGTTTTGGATTTTTTTTGTGGCAAGGTTTGCGTTGCCATAACGTGTTCGACTTCAGACGTGCCGATACCAAACGCTAATGCACCAAACGCGCCATGTGTTGCCGTGTGACTATCGCCACACACCACGACCATTCCAGGGTGAACAAAGCCATGCTCAGGCACAACCACATGAATTACACCGTTGTTTGGGCTTTTCATGTCGTATAAATTCAAACCATTTTCCAGACAATTTTCTGCCATCGTTTCGATTTGTTTTCTAGCAATCAAATCAGCAATCGGTAAATCGCGGTTTTTAGTCGGTACGCAGTGATCCATTGTCGCCAAAATGCTGTGCGGATTGCGCACTTTACGACCTGAGATTTTCAAACCTTCAAAGGCTTGTGGGCTGGTGACTTCGTGCATTAAATGACGGTCAACATAAATTAATGGGGCTTGACCTTCCACGTCAACGACAAGGTGGCTGTCCCAAATTTTTTCGTACATGGTTTTTTTCATAATATATTCCAAGGATTATTACTTGCTCTCTAGGGAGCATAAGGCGTGTGACAACAGTGTTTAAAATCATGTTATTGTAACATGCTAAGGCGTGGTAAATAACGGTTGGGAGCAAGTGATAATGACACCAAAAGGTGATATTTCAACCGCTATAGAAAACTATGACGATAATTTATATAAACATTTACGAAGTTATCATAATTTACCTAGTAATATACGACAATCTCCAGAATTTTAAGTAACAATTCTGCTTGCTAAAGAATACGCTAAGCTAACGTTAGCCCTAAAGTTAATTGTTACTAACCTACTTCAAACATTATCTTATGTCTTGGTTTATTACTAACCTAATTACTGCTTTTTTATTGCCGCCATTGAGCTTATTTATGCTGTTGGCAATGGGTATTCTATTACTAACCCGTCATCCGAAAGTGGCGCGTTTTTTACTGATTGGCTCATTAAGCTTACTTTGGCTATGCGCTACGCCCTATCTGTCGGAAGCAGCAATACACTTACTGGAAGATCGCGCTACACCACTGGCTAACCCAATACCTGAGGCTCAAGCCATTGTCATACTCGGCGGCGGTAGTTATTTTCACGCGCCTGAATACTCGAATCAGGATATTGCAGGGACAGGCACGTTGTTACGCTTGCGCTATGGTGCGAAGTTGTACCGTGAAACCCATCGTCCCATTTTAGTTACCGGCGGCAAGCCACTGGGCAACAGTGTGTCTGAAAGTAAGCAAATGCGTGACATACTGGAGCAAGATTTTCAGGTACCCGTCAAATGGACAGAAGATGAATCCGATAATACCTTTCAAAATGCCCACTATACCTTTGATATTCTACAAAAAGCTGGCATTACTAAAGTGTATTTAATTACCCAAGCATGGCATATTCCACGCGCTGCCGAAGCCTTTCGTGATGCTGGATTTGAAGTTATCGAAGCACCTACTATTTTTACCACGCGTTATCAAATTGATTTACTGGCTTTTTTACCCACTGCGGGCGCGTTAGGAAATAGTTCTGTTTTTGTTCATGAAATGATTGGCATAATCTGGTATGAAATCAAGTCGTTGGTAATGGAATGGCAATCATGATTCGGTTGATACAAGCGGTTTCTCATTTCTGGCAGAGTGTGACAAAATCGCCACTGCGTTTAAACACCTTACCCAAACCAAAGCATAATGATTAATGTCGAACAGTTGATTTTTGAATATCCCAACCTCAGGGCATTAGACGAGGTCTCATTTCATATTCCACAAGGCAGTATTACCGCGCTAGTCGGTCCTAATGGGGCGGGTAAAACCACATTATTACGCTGTATGGCGGCTTTGGATCAGCCCATGAGTGGCAATATTCGTATTGGTGGTATTGATGTCTTAGAGCATCCGCGTGAATGCCACCGTATTATTGGCTATTTATCGGATTTTTTTGGACTGTATGACCGATTAACCGTGCGCCAATGTCTGCATTATGTGGCACGCGCACAGGGTATCGCGGATGAAGATTGTGAAGCCGCTATTGCCAAAGTCAGTAAGGGTCTTTATATCACCGATCGCTTGGATGTATTAGCGGGTACGTTGTCACGCGGTTTACGCCAACGGGTTGCCATTGCTCAAGCCATTATTCACTCGCCGCGTGTGGTATTACTGGATGAACCTGCCTCTGGTTTAGACCCTGAAGCCCGTCACGAACTCGCCGAATTGTTTTTAGAGTTACAAAAACAGGGTATGACGCTGTTAGTGTCCTCGCATATTCTCGCCGAATTGGAAGCCTATAGCACGGATATGTTAGTGTTGCGTCAAGGGCGTATTATTGAGCAAGTGGCGATTAAAACCCTTACTCATGCACAAGATTTCAAACTAACACTGGCAACACCTGTTGCCAATCTTGCCGCGCTGTTGCAATCGATAGATAAGCTTATCGTATTAAAAACCGAACACGATCAATCGGCGTTGCTACAAATACAGGGCGACAGTCTGCAACAACATGAGTTATTAAAAAACCTGTTAGCGCGAAACCTACCCGTATGCGAATTCGCTAAAATAAGCAACAATTTACAAGACGCTTATCTGGAAACCATTAGGCAACGCCCATGAATCTAAATCCCGAATTTCAACGCCAGCTTCAGTTAGAATTTTCCTCGGCTCGTCTTGTCGGTGTGCCGCTGATTTTAGGCGTTATCTTTGCTCTCACTTATTTGATAGACGACTATCATTTTGCAAACGTCACGGCTCAAAGTGCCTTGGGTTTATTCTTATTAATGGTGTCATTTTGGGGAGCGCGGCAAGCGGTAGACAGTGTATTGGATGAACAACGCAGTCACACTTGGGATACCCAACGCTTATCGGCATTAGACCCTTGGACGATGGTGTGCGGTAAATTATTGGGTAGCACCTTAGTGGTTTGGTATGGCTGCGTTATTTGTTTAGTCGTTTACGGTTTAGCCGCAAACAACACCAGCAATTTTTTTTGGGTGTGTGGCTACGCGATTACTAGCGGCTTACTGGTGCAGAATCTGAGTTTATTACTGAGTTTAATTGCCTTGCGTAAAGGGCAAATTAACAGCAATTCAGTCATCATTGGCTTAGCAATAATCGCGGCATTTACCATCGGTTCTTGGATTATGCCGTTAGCAGAAGACCCGCAAGCGTTACAAAATAAAGCCAATATCGCTTGGTACGGTCTGAACGTGACCGATCAGCTTTTAACCTTAATCACGGTCTGCTTAGCCTTGTTCTGGTGTGTGGTCGGTAATTATCGGCTGATGGCACAAGAACTACGCATACGCACGCTACCGTGGGTATGGCTAGCGTTTGCCATTTTTCTTATTGTTTATACGGGCGGCTTTATTCCAGCCGAACAATTTGGCGATTATTTTTACAGTATTGCCTTCGGTATCTGTTTAACGCTTTGCTATCTTATCGTCTTTGCCGAGTATAACGAACCAATGCGCATTAAACGCTTACTCGGTTATATGACAAAGGAAAATTGGTTGCGGAGTGCGGAAGAATTACCGTTATGGTGTATCACCTTTGTCTTGGCGTGTTTACTGGCAATACCCTTGTCATTTTTACATCCAGCCGATGTTAATGAGCTACACATTTACCCTTTGCCTATCTTGTTGTTACTATTTTTTAGCTATGGCAAAAATCCACAACGTGCATTCAGTTTGACCTTGCTATCACTAGTATTGTTGTATGGTGTGTTGCCAGCCCTGTTCGAGACCGCCAAACAAGAATGGTTAGTGGCGTTATTCTTTCCGTTGTTCACTGACAGTATGGTGCTTTCGATTGTTTATGTAGCTGTACAAAGCGCGTTGATTTGGTATTTTCTGTATCAGCGGTGGCAGGAAAGTGTTTAAACAGCCACCCTACGATTTATGAGTTGACTCTCCTATTTCGTTTTATAGCCAACGTAATCGTTTAATCAAAATAATAATAATCAGTACCGCTACACCACGTTAAACTGAATGTGTGTAGCTTAATCTAATGCACACCATGATAAGGCATAAGTCTTAAGGAACTATGAGGAAAAACCACCATGCTGAAGAAATTTTTACACGCATTATTAACGTTACTTTATCGCGTAGAGGTAACGGGATTAGAACACTATGAAGAAGCGGGGAAACGGGTATTAATTGTCGCTAATCACACCTCGTTTCTTGATCCGTTGTTACTCGGCGTATTTTTGCCCGATGATATTACCTTTGCGATTAATACTCATATTTCTGAACGCTGGTGGATAAAACCATTTTTGAGTTTGTCTCGTGTGTTTCCGATGAATCCGACTCATCCGTTATCACTCAAAGATTTAATTCATCATCTACAAACCGATACCAAAACCGTTATTTTTCCCGAAGGGCGTATTACTGTCACAGGGACGCTGATGAAAATTTATGACGGGACGGGGATGGTAGCGGATAAAGCCGATGCTGCCATTTTGCCGGTGCGCATTGATGGTGGGCAATACACACACTTTTCCAGATTGCACAAAATTGTGCGCTTACGGTTATTTCCAAAAATCACCATTAAGATTTTGCCACCCACGCGCTTAGTCGTTCCTGCTGAATTGAGAGGTAAAAGCCGCCGTCATTACAGTGGTCGTATTCTCGCGAATATCATGACCGAAATGATGTTAACCACTAGCAATTATCGGCAAAGTATTTTTACCAGTATGTTGGACGCGCGACAAATACACGGTGGTCAACATGTGGTTGCTGAAGATTTAGAACGGCGACCTTTAAGTTATAACAATCTAATCACCCGCACTTTGGCAATAGGTAACGCGCTAAAGCAAATTACCGAAACAGGCGAAGCGGTGGGTATTTTTCTACCCAACTCGACTAAAACCTTATGCGTTATTCTGGGCTTGCAACTGCACGGGCGCATACCTGCCATGCTCAATTATTCCACCGGTTCAGCGGGAATGTTTTCTGCCTGTCAAACAGCAAAAGTTAAAATTGTTTTAACGTCTCGTTATTTTATCGAACTGGGGCATTTAACTGACGAAGCTGATCATTTAGCCCAGCAAGTTAAGTTAGTCTATCTGGAAGATTTAGCGGCACACATTAGCGCGGCAGATAAATTTACCGCGTGGCTACAAGCCAGAACCACTGCTTATTGGTATTCAAGCCAACAACATAACCCTGACAGCCCAGCGGTGATTTTATTTACCTCAGGTTCTGAAGGCGTACCGAAAGGCGTGGTGCTATCCCATTCCAACGTGTTAGCCAATCTTAAACAATTAGAAGCCTGTATCAGTTTTAATGCCCAAGATGTGGTGCTGAACTTTTTACCGATGTTTCATTCCTTTGGTTTTACCGTCGGTACGATGTTGCCAATACTGAATGGCATGAAAGTATTCTTTTATCCAACGCCACTACATTACGCCATTATTCCTGAAATGGCGTATGAACTGCACGCAACCATCATGTTCGGCACTAATACCTTTTTAGCTGCTTATGCGAAAAAAGCCCACCCTTATGACTTCTTTAATATGCGTTATGTCGTCGCAGGTGC
>NQJH01000242.1 GCA_002256685.1 Methylococcaceae bacterium NSP1-2
TGTTTTTCAAATTCTGAATACGCATCAAGAAATCATGACATTAGCTAAACAAATTGTCGAAAAATACGGCTTATCACACACTATGAAAATAATGGATGCTTTAATCGCTGCAACTGCAATGGTGTATGATTTAGAATTGATGACGTTAAATCGTAAAGATTTTCAATTTTTACCGCAATTGAAATTAATAGTTTGAGAACAGTAACCCAAAGGCGGAATAGTTTGTGTAATTCGTCGAATTAATCAATTATTAAGAGACTATATAGAAAATGACTTGGTTGAATGAAATCCGCTGGACAGAAGAGGGCTTAATCCCTGTGATTGCCCAGCAACACGACAGCGGCAAAGTGGTGATGTTTGCGTGGATGAATCGTGAATCGTTGGCTTTAACGGTGCAGGAAGGTTATGCGGTGTATTGGTCACGCTCACGCGGTCGGTTGTGGCGCAAAGGCGAAGAATCAGGGCATAGACAAAAAGTCATAGCCTTATTCATGGATTGTGATGAAGATGTGCTGTTGCTACACATTGAACAAGAAGGCGGTATTGCTTGTCATACAGGACGTGAAAGCTGTTTTTATCGGCAATTGATTGACGGACAATGGCAAGCAGTTGAACCCGTATTAAAAAATCCAGACGATATTTATAAAAAATCATGAACGACACATTAACTCAACTCGCAGAAGTCCTAGAACAACGCAAACAACAAGCCGCTGATAAATCGTATGTCGCTAGCTTGTATAGCAAAGGTTTAGACACCATATTAAAAAAAATTGGTGAAGAAGCCACTGAAACCGTGATTGCTGCCAAAGGCGGCGATAAAGAGCAAATCATTTATGAAATGGCAGATTTGTGGTTTCATTGCATGGTATTGTTAGCGCAACAAGAGCTGCATCCTGATGATGTGTTGGCTGAATTGCAACGCCGTTTCGGATTGTCTGGCTTGGAAGAAAAAGCTCAACGCAAGCAGTAAGTTACATTCGTTAATTTCAGAACAAAAATTACGAAGGAGTAAAACAGCTTTAGCTGTTTTCTAACGGATTCCCGTCAATAGCTGAAGCTATTGGACTCCATTCAATGCTAAACTTAACGAAACAACAATCCCCACGTTTTTACTGGAGTCAACCATGATAACTGTTCCTAAATTATTAATTTTATTAGCCATTATTATGGTGGTGTTCGGCACGAAAAAACTGCGTAATATCGGCACGGATATAGGTGAAGCGATACGCGGTTTTCGCACGGCTTTGAAAGAAGGCGAAGGCGAAAAAGTCGTGGAAGCCAGCGATGAGGTTAAAGATAAAACCATCGAAGGCGAAACTGTTAGCAAAACCGATGAAAAAGTGTAATCGCCATGTTTGAAATAGGCTTTTCTGAAATAGTGATGGTCGCCTTGGTGAGTTTATTGGTGATAGGACCTGAACGCTTACCGAAAGCGGCACGACTAGCAGGCTTTTGGCTGGGCAAAACCCGCGCCATGATTCATTCCGTTAAGGCTGAAATTCAAATTGAGCTACACGCCGAAGAAATGCGCCAGTTATTCAAAGAAGAATCCGGCTTACAAGAATTTCAGCAACTGGTCGATGAAACTAACGAGTCCGTGCAGTCGATTCACTCCTCTATTACGTCACTGTCTCAGGACGGTGTCGATTTAACAAAACGTCCTCCCCATGAGCTTGAATGATTTTGACCCGCATACCTCGCCGTTTTTAAGTCACCTAATTGAATTGCGTGATCGCTTATTAAAAGCGATTTTAGCGGTATTGTTGGTTTTTTTGCCGCTGTCTTTTTACGCTAACGATATTTACAGTTTTCTTGCTAATCCGTTACTGAAACACCTGCCAGAACATAGCACCATGATTGCTATTGATGTGGCATCGCCGTTTTTGACCCCGTTTAAATTAGCATTGGTGGTATCAGTTTTTTTAGCCGTGCCGATTATTCTTTATCAATTTTGGGCATTTGTCGCACCCGGTCTGTATAAAAGCGAACGCCGCTTGGTGTTGCCGTTATTGATCGCTAGCACTTTTCTATTTTATTTAGGCGTGGCGTTTGCCTACTTTGTGGTGTTTCCGTTAGTATTTGGTTTTTTAACCACGACTGCGCCCGTCGGTGTGACGGTGATGACAGATATTACCAAGTATCTGGATTTTATTTTAACCATGTTCTTTGCTTTCGGCGTGTGTTTTGAAGTGCCTATTTTTACCATTGTATTGGTATGGACTGGCTTTACTTCACCCGCTGAATTAGCAGATAAACGCCCTTATGTGGTTGTCGGCGCGTTTATTATCGGTATGTTATTAACCCCGCCCGATGCGATTTCACAAACATTATTAGCCGTGCCGATGTGGATGTTATTTGAAATCGGACTGTTATGTTCTCGGTTTTTTGTGCATACAGGGGATGGTGAAGATAAGCATCCAAAAATCATTGAAGATCACGAAACGGATTTTTAAGATAAGTTAGTCAGCTTCATCATAGTCATGTAAACCGTCAACACCCATAAAGGAGAATAGCTTGTGAGCGACATTTATCATAACGGCAATCGTGATTTACAAAATCACTTCGATACGAAAAAATTAGCAGACCGTGTGAATGATCTGATAGTGCATGAGACTATTACCGAACAAGAGTGTGATTTTATCAGCACGCGTGATATGTTCTTTATCAGTACCGTTGATGAACAAGGCAGACCGACAGTATCCTACAAAGGTGGTGAGGTGGGTTTTGTTCGCGTTATTGATGAAAAAACCATCGCTTTTCCAGGTTATGACGGCAATGGTATGTTTTTAACAGCGGGTAATATTGCGTTGAATCATGAAGTAGGGCTACTTTTTATTGACTTAGAACAGCCACAGCGGTTACGTCTGCATGGTACAGCAACTGTCGTGCTTGGTGATCCATTGCTCGATGACTATGTTGATGCGGACTATATTATTCGTATTACCGTGCGCAATTTATTTCTTAATTGCCCACGTTATATTCATCGCTATAAAAAAATAGAACAATCCGACTATATTCCTAAAAAAGGCTGTGTAGCACCGATTCCCGACTGGAAAAAATTGGATGCTGTTCAAGATGTGTTACCAAAGAAAATCTAAAGTTTTATAAAAAAACATCGCCATTATCAACACCCTCCGCTCTATTTAAAAGTCGCTTTTGGTTGCTCTAAACCGAAAGCGCGTTAATTTAATATTGAACTATTAATCCATATTACGCTCCAAATTTGATATTTTGGAACGCTGTCTAATGATTCCTTAATAATCGTAAGAATGACTGTTATATTCAATAAACAGGAGAAATGCGCTTATGGACATCTTACAAGACCCCGTGCTTTTATCACGTTTGCAATTTGCTGTTACCGCCATGTTTCACATTTTATGGCCGCTGACAACTATAGGATTGTCACTTATTCTCGTTATTTTTGAAGGACTATGGTTGAAGACGGGCGATATTGATAATTATCGACATGCCCGTTTCTGGAGCAAATTATTTCTGCTCAATTTCTCGATAGGTGTTATCAGTGGTCTGCCGATGGAGTTTGAATTTGGCACTAACTGGTCGCGCTTTTCCATTATGACAGGCGAATTCTTCGGTAATATTCTGGGCTACGAAGGGGCGATGGCATTTATGCTAGAAGCTGGTTTTCTTGGCATTATGCTATTTGGCTGGATGCGCGTTCCCCGCGCCATTCATTTACTAGCGACCAGCATGGTCG
>NQJH01000037.1:0-9563 GCA_002256685.1 Methylococcaceae bacterium NSP1-2
ACCTACCGCTGTATAAAAATCAGCAACATTATCGATACGCCATTTAACAAACAGATCGACCATCACGTTTTTCTTTTCAGCGGTTAGAAACTGTTCTGGTTTGTCTGCCATCGTTTGAATGCGAGCATCAAACTTTTTGATGTTGTTGATAAGGGGTAATTTAAAATGTAACCCTGGTGCATACTCGGATTTAACGATTTCCCCAAACTGAAACTTAATGGCTTTTTCGGTTTGAGACACGGTAAATACAGACATTATACCTATTAGTAATACGGTACTTAAGGCAAGCAATAATAATTTATTCTGCATCGCTGCGTCCTCTTAAATCCCGTCCACGCGCCGTACTACGATCAAAAGAGGCAGGTTTTTCTACCACTGGTTTCGGCACAGTTGATTCTACTGCACTTTGCGGTGTAATACTGCTAGTGCTGGGCTGTTGAATGGGCGGCTGTTGTTGTAGCATTTTATCTAAGGGTAAATACAGCATATTGTTAGCACCGTCTTTTACATTGACCATCACTGTATTGGTCTCGGAAAGTACTGATTCAATTGCTTCGATGTACAAGCGTTTGCGGGTGACATCAGGTGCTTTTTGGTATTCCGTCAGTAATTGTGAAAAACGACTGGCTTCACCTGTCGCCTGAGCGATGACTTGTTCTTTATAGCCTTCGGCTTCTTGTATTTTTCTAGCCGACGCGCCGCGTGCTTTAGGGACAACATCGTTAGCGTAAGCTTGCGCTTCATTAATTAAACGTTCTTTATCTTCACGCGCTTTAATAGCATCGACAAAAGCATTTTGTACTTTTTCAGGTGGCTGCGCATCTTGAAGATTGACACCCGTCACCAGAATACCTGAGTGATAGCTGTCTTTCATGATGTCCTGAATTTCCTTTTGAATTCTGGTTTCAATGTCACTACGACCTTCGGTCAGCACAAAATCCATCGTGCTACTACCAACCACACCGCGTTGTACACTTTCGGTGACTTGTTTTAAGGTAGCAACTGGATTGGCAACATTAAAAAGAAATTCTTGCGCATTATCAATTTGATAGCGCACGTTTAGACTGACATCAACTATATTTTCATCGGCGGTTAGCATTAATGCTTCTTTAGGAATTGAGCTAGCGGCTTGCTCTGCACCCGAAGCACTACGATAACCGACTTCAATAGAGCGTTGTTGTTTGACATTGACAATATCAACTCGTGCAATCGGGGTAGGCAGATGCCAGTTTAAACCCGACTGCGTGGTACGAAGGTATTTACCAAACAGCGTTTCAACGCCGTTATTACCTTCATCAACGATATAAAAGCCGCTTAAGCCCCATAACAGTACCGCACCGCCTGCAACAAAACCCAAGCCTTTCATTGAATTATTTGCAGAGGCGTTGCCAGATGAATTTTCATCACCGTCATTATCACCGCCACCGCCGCCAAAAATTTTAGCTAATTTTTCTTGCAATAAACGTATTGCCTCATCCAAGTCAGGCGGTTTCTTTTCATCGCCTCGACCACTCCAAGGGTCTTTATTATCGCCGCCCGGTTCATTCCACGACATACATTGCTCCAAATTAGATTACTTAAATAATTTTTGTCCCGTGGGACGAATTTGTACTGGCATGACAGCGCATTTCCTTAATGCTTAATCATGCAATTGCAGTATTCTATCGTAAATAATTAAATTCTCATTGTTTAACTGGGAAGTTAAGCTAAAAACTTTTTAATTTTGTCGCGTCTTTTAGTCGCTTAAAACCGCGACAGTGACTAACTGTGTTACGCACATACTGCTTTTCTGATAACCTCCAAGACTAATTGCACTAGATTGCATTCAAAACGTCAACCTCTTTAACACCAAAAGCGTAACTCGTAGGTAGTGAAATGCCTTTATTAAAGATTAAAATCCAACCTGAGTGGTTGAAATTGTTGAAATTATTGAGCGTGTTAGTAATGTATATACTCGCGTATCAATTTGTCGAGGATTATTTAGCCCCTCAAGGTAATGCGAGTATGTTCTTTGTGGCGACTGGCATCGCCTTAGCTGCGTTACTTTTAGGCGGCAGACTTTACGCACTGAGCGTTTTTTTCGGTAGTATGGTTATACATATACTGAATGGATTTAGCCTTTGGGTAGCGATTAGCATCGCAACAGGTTGTACGCTGAATGCGGTTTTAGGCGCGAGTTTAGTCACTTACAAGGATAAATTTGATTTATCACTACCGTCTTTGTCTGACTACCTGCGTTTAATTATTTTAGGTGGGATTTTGGGTTCTAGTATCGGTGCGTTAATAGGTACGACTACGTTGCAACTGGCTCATATTATCCCACCAGAGCGGTATTTTTCTGAACTAATGTTCTGGTTGATTGATGATGTTTTAGGCGTGGTTTTAATTACTCCGTTGATTTTAGTTTGGTACAAAATGCCAAGCTACTTGTTCACTTATCAAAAAGTCCTGAAAGCCGCGTTAATTATTGTTGGAACTTGGTTAGTAGGGCAAACCATTTTCCTTGATTGGTTTTCTGAATCGTTGGCTCTGGTTGCTAAAGGCTACTGGCTATTTGCAATCACCATTTTAACAGCAATCTATTTGGGTAAACACGGTACGCTACTTATTTTATTAATGGTCGCTATTCAAGCCATATTAGGGTCGGTACACAGCATTGGTTTTTTCGCCGATGACCTGAAACAAACCCAACTACTCAATGTTTATTTTTATCTCATTAGTTTATCGTTAGTCAGCACGGCATTAGCTATTTATATTAATGAACGCGATTTTATAGAGTTGGAACTACGCGAAAGTGAAGATACCTTTCACCGTCTGTTTGAAGATTCCAACGATGCGGTGATGCTAGCTAAAAATGGCTTGTTTATTGATTGCAATAACGCCACCTTGAGACTATTGGGCTACGCTAACAAAGCGGAATTAATTAACCAAAGCCCGACTAAAATATCGCCTATTTATCAATCAGACGGGCGCAGTTCTAAAGAAAAAGCTGCCGAAATGATGGCTATCGCACTGCGTGATGGTTACCATCGATTTGATTGGCATCATCAACACGTCGATGGTTCTGCGCGTCCCGTTGAAGTCACTCTCAGTAAAATAATGCTCCACGGTGAGCCTGTTATTCACGCGGCTTTGCGTGATATTAGCGAACGTAAACGTATGGAGTCGGCACTCCGCGATAGTGAAGAACAATTTAAAAGTATTTTTAATCAAGCACCGTTAGGTATCGCGCTGATTGATTCATTAACGGGGCAAATTTGTGCCGCAAATTCGATGTTTGTGAAAATTGTAGATAGAACGGTAGATGAAGTAACTCACCTAGACTGGATTAGCATCACCCATCCCGATGATGTGCAGAAATATTTGGATAATATGGCATTAATGAATGCCGGTAAAACCACCGGCTTTAGTATAGAAAAACGTTATATTCATCCTGATGGCAGTATCGGCTGGATTAATTTAACGGTCGCACCAATGCTAGTCGAGGATAAAACTCGCCCGCGTCATCATTGTATCATCGAAGATATTACCGAACGCAAACAACAGGAAAATGCCCAATTGTTTCTCTTGGAATGCGGTTATAAGCAATCGGGCGAAGATTTTTTTGCCTCGCTGGCACGCTATCTCGCCGAAACCTTAACGATGGATTATATTTGTATTGACCGATTAAAAGCCGATGGATTAACGGTAGAAACGCTGGCATTTTATGTAGATGGTCACTTTGAAGAGAATATCACTTATGATCTGGATATTGCCCCTTGTGGTTGTGTAATCGGTAATGTTATTTGTTGTTTTAGTGAAAATGTGCGCGATTTGTTTCCAAAAGATGATTTTCTCCACGAAATGAGGGTGGAAAGTTATATTGGTACAACGCTATGGGGTTTTGATGGTCAACCCAATGGTTTAATTGCCCTCATGAGTAGAAAACCCTTAAAAAATAGGCAACTAGCCGAAGCATTACTTAAATTAGTTGCCGTCCGCGCTTCAGGTGAACTAGAACGGCAACGTGCGGAAACCGAGTTACGCATCGCGGCGACGGTTTTTGAATCCCAAGAAGGGATGTTTATCACCAATGCGGATTGTGTCATTCTCAAAGTTAATCAGGCTTTTACTGAAATTACGGGTTACACGGCTGCCGAAACTATCGGACAAACACCACGCTTGTTACGTTCAGAGCGACATGATAGCGCGTTTTACACTGCCTTGTGGCAAAGCATTTACGACACTAACGTGTGGCGAGGTGAAATTTGGAATCGGCGCAAAGAGGGTGAAATTTGTCCGCAATGGCTAACGATCACAGCGGTAAGAGCCAACAATAACAACAAGGTGACCCATTATGTCGCCACGCTTATTGATATTAGCGAGCAAAAAGCTACCGAGGAAAAAATCAAACAGCTTGCTTTCTACGATGCACTGACTAATCTGCCTAATCGTCGTTCATTGTATGAACGGATGAAATACAGTATCAATCTGGCGCATCGAGAGGGTAAACAAATGGCGGTGTTGATGTTGGACTTAGATAAGTTTAAACCGGTCAATGATAGCCTAGGACACGCGGTAGGAGATCAGTTGTTACAACAAGTTGCCGAACAAATTAAAGTCCGCTTGCGTGATGTTGATATGGTGGCGCGTTTAGGGGGTGATGAATTTGTGGTGTTGTTAGACGATATTAGCCAACCTACCGATATTGAGCATGTTGCTAGAGACATTATTGCAACCTTAAATCAACCGTTTATGCTGCAAAATAATTGCGTACAAATTGGAGTAAGTATTGGCATTAGCTTATATCCACAACATGGTGATAACCCTGAAATACTCATTGAGAACGCTGATGCTGCGTTATATTTTGCCAAAAAACGAGGGCGTGGTTGCTTTGCCTATTTTTCTAACGAGTTGACTCAAGTCGCCCATGAGCGTATTGCGTTGGAAACTCGACTACGCCAAGCCGTTGAACATCAAGAATTGCGGGTGTATTATCAACCACAAATCGATATTGCCACCGGTCGCATTATCGGTGCTGAAGCGTTAGTTCGTTGGCAAGACCCCACTGTAGGGCTGATTTTCCCTGATGATTTTATGCCGATTGCCGAAACCAGCAATTTATTTTTGCTCATTGGGTCATGGGTATTAACAGAAGCCTGCAAGCAAGGACAACAATGGCTCAACGCAGGTTTTCCCAGCTTGACGTTAACAGTTAATGTGTCACCGCAACAATTTCGCCGTAGTGACATCAATAATTTAATGGCTACCGTATTGGCAGAAACAGGTTTTCCTGCTACTCAACTTGAATTAGAAATAAGCGAAGCAGCTTTAATGGCACATCAAGATCAAGCACTGGCTATTCTCACTGATCTAAATAACCAAAGCATTCAGCTAGCGATTGACAACTTCGGCACGGGTTATTCATCATTCGCAGTGCTTAAATATTTTCCGCTGACTGTTCTAAAAATCGATAAAAGCTTTATCAAAGACATTCCCTTGTTATCAAACGATATGATTATTACCAGTACCATTATCAATATGGCGCATAATTTAGGTTTTAAAGTCTTAGCCAAAGGCGTGGAGACACCTGAACAGCTGGCATTTTTACAAAGACAAGGCTGTGATAGTTATCAAGGTTTTTTCTATAGTCCAGCAATCACAGCGGAAGCGTTTGTTGAGTTATTGCGTAAGCAAATGGTATAAGTAGGCGCGAAAAAATATATTAACGTAAGCGGCAAAAATTTTTTGCCCCTAGCAACCCAATGGATAACGTGATGGCGACCAATAATAACAGACCGATTTCCCCGCATTTACAAGCGTACAAATTGCCGCTAACAGGCATTATTTCTATTACTCACCGCATGACAGGCGTATTGCTATCAATTGGATTAGTCGCGTTTGTTTACATTGTTTCGGCAGTAGCAGGCGGCGCGAACGATTATGCTGATATGAAAGCGTTCATGAATGTGTGGATAATAAAACTGATTTACTGGGGTTTTGTCTACGCATTATTTTTCCATTTATGTCACGGTGTACGTCATTTAATCTGGGATACAGGTCGCAGCTTTGAAACCAAGACATTAAATTCCTATGCGTTAATCGAGCTAGTTGCCTCAGTAACGCTGACTCTAGCTACCCTTGTGTGAGGATTTTATGCACTACAGAACCCCATTAAGTCGCGTACGCGGCTTAGGCTCAGCTAAAAAAGGTACCAGTCATTGGTGGATGCAACGCGTTACTGCTGTGGCGTTAATCCCTTTGTCATTTTTCGCTATCGGCTTGTTAGATTTAAGTTTTAACGCCCCCTACGCAGAAACCGTCAAATGGCTATCATCGCCCTTACACAGCACAATTATCATCGCATGGATATTGGCGGTTTTTTATCACGCCGCTTTAGGTTTACAAGTCGTGATTGAAGATTATGTTGCCGCCGAAGCCGCAAAAATTATCGCAGTTTGGTCAGTAAATTTAGTCTTTTTCTTATTAGCAGTGGCAGCGGTGCTTGCCGTGTTGCGTATTATTTCCTCAGTAGGTTGAGCATGAGTTATAAAATCATAGAACACGAATACGATGTCATCGTCGTCGGTGCAGGTGGTGCTGGTTTACGCGCTACGCTAGGGATGGCAGAACGCGGCTTAAAAACGGCTTGTTTATCTAAAGTTTTTCCGACTCGCAGTCATACTGTCGCCGCGCAAGGTGGTATCAGTGCCGCCCTCGGCAACATGGGTGAAGATGATTGGCGGTATCATTTTTATGACACCGTCAAAGGTTCAGACTGGTTAGGCGATCAAGACGCAATTGAATATATGTGCCGCGAAGCCATGAACGCGGTGATTGAATTAGAACATTACGGCGTACCGTTCTCGCGTACCGAAGACGGAAAAATCTATCAACGTGCCTTTGGTGGCATGACCACGCATTACGGCGCAGGCACAGCGCAACGCACTTGCGCGGCGGCGGATAAAACAGGTCACGCCATTCTGCACACTTTATATCAACAATCTATAAAACATAACGCTGAGTTTTTTGTCGAATACATCGTGCTGGATTTAATCATGCAGGACGGCGAATGTCGGGGCGTATTGGCGTGGTGTTTAGACGATGGTTCAATACACTTATTTAAGGCTCACGTCACCGTATTAGCGACAGGCGGTTATGGACGGACTTATTTTTCCTGTACTTCTGCACACACCGTCACAGGTGATGGTAATGCAATGGTATTACGCGCGGGTCTGCCATTACAAGACATGGAATTTATTCAATTTCATCCGACAGGTATTTATGGCGCAGGTTGTTTAATCACCGAAGGTGTCAGAGGGGAGGGCGGTTATTTAACTAACTCCGAAGGCGAACGTTTTATGGAACGCTACGCACCTTCTGCCAAAGATTTAGCCTCGCGTGATGTGGTCAGTCGCGCCATGACCATCGAAATTAATGAAGGGCGCGGTGTCGGTAAGTTGAAAGATCACATCTACCTACACTTAGAACACCTAGATGCTGCCATGATTCATGAGCGGCTACCGGGTATTGCTGAACTGTCGCGCATTTTTGCCAATGTCGATGTGACCAAACAACCCATACCCGTACTGCCCACCGCACATTACAACATGGGGGGTATACCAACTAACTACAGAGCTGAAGTCGTTACGTTAGACGGTGATGATCCTGATAGAGTCGTGACGGGTTTAATGGCAATAGGCGAAGCGGCGTGTGTTTCGGTACATGGTGCGAATCGTTTAGGCTCAAACTCCTTGCTGGATTTAGTGGTATTTGGACGTTCTGCGGCTATTCGTTGTGCGGAACTTATACAGCCACACACGCCACATAAACCCCTTGCTAAAACCGCTTGTGATGCAGCACTCACACGCTTTGATAACATTCGTAATGCTAACGGTAGTCGCAATGTGGCAGATATTCGTACCGCGATGCAAAAAACCATGCAAAGCAAAGCCGCCGTGTTTAGAACCCAAGCGACTTTGGATGAAGGTATCGCCGCAATGGCAGAAATTACCAAAACTTTTGCCGAAGTTAACGTACAGGACAAATCACTGATTTGGAATACTGATCTAGTTGAAACCCTAGAACTAGATAATCTACTCGCACAAGCCACTGTTGCTCTTAACGCTGCGGGTAATCGTCATGAAAGCCGAGGCGGACACGCTAGAGAAGATTATCCAAGCCGTGATGATAGCAACTGGATGAAGCACACACTAACGTGGCTAACGGATGAAAAAGTTGAAATCGCTTATCGTCCCGTGCATTTATACACGCTGACTGATGATGTAGAAGCGATACCGCCTAAAGAGCGGGTTTATTAAACACTGATACAGGAGTCCAATAGCTTCAGCTATTGGACTTAAAAACAGCTAAGACTGTTTTATTCCTGCTAGAACAATCAATAAATGACTTTTTGTTCTTTCAATAACGCGTAAATATCATCCAGCGATTGCTTATCAGTATCAAAAATTACCTCCGCTAAATCGGCATTGCTTTGGGTAAACAAACCAATCAAACCCGCGTTTTTAATCACGTCAATCAATAACGCCGTCGCTTCAATTTCTAATACCGTGCTAGCATGACCGTTATCAAATAAACGTCTTTCCAATTGATAAGCGATGTCGATACGCTTAGAACCTGTTAATGAGACAGCGGTAGGAACTTGGCTAAAACGTGCCGCGCGTTCGTCGCTACTGACGGGTGCTTGTACCTCATCATCATGAATACCCGTAATCATGCCCGCGCCGACTGTGCCATTGGTTAAGCGGTCAATAATAATAAACGCGCCCGTGCCTTTGTTGGTTTTGTAAGGGTCAATCACCACAGGTGCATTAACGGATACCGTACAAGAGCCGATTTCATTGAGTTTTAACTCTTTGGCATCGTGGTGTTCTAAGGTGTTGACATCAATACGATGATGAATCAGGGTAATAGAACCTGACACACTGCGAGTTGCCAGTTTAATCGTATATTGTCGCCCAGCAATTAACGGCTGTTCCGTCATCCAAACCAGTGTGGCTTTAAATTTATCGGTAATAGTGGCGGGGATGGTTTGATTGCCGACCAACATATCACCACGGCTAACATCAATTTCATCTTCCAATGTGAACGTGACTGCCATCGGTGGAAAAGCGCGTATCAAATCACCGTCATAAGTGACAATGGATTTAATTTTGCTGGATTTACCCGATGGTAATGCAGTGACGGTATCACCTTGATTAAACACACCCGATGCTACCGTACCGCAAAACCCACGAAAATCCAGATTAGGACGGTTGACATACTGCACAGGAAACCGCGCATCGACAAAATTGTGATCGTCAACAATTTGGATACTATTGAGAGCTTCCATTAACGGTTCGCCCGTAAACCAAGGCATATTCTCACTGGCATTGACCACGTTATCGCCATCTAATGCCGACATCGGAATAAACCGAATATCGTGTAAATTCAAACTCTTAGTAAACACCAGATAATCTTGTTTGATTTGCTCAAACACGGATTCGCTGTATTTCATCAAATCCATTTTATTAATAGCAACAATGATGTGTTGAATACCCAACAAAGACGCAATAAAGCTATGG
>NQJH01000037.1:9612-10065 GCA_002256685.1 Methylococcaceae bacterium NSP1-2
CCGTTGCCATGTTGCGTGTGTACTGCTCATGACCCGGTGTGTCCGCAATAATAAATTTGCGGGTTGATGTGGAAAAATAACGGTAAGCCACGTCAATCGTAATGCCTTGCTCACGTTCCGCTTGCAAACCATCCACCAACAATGCGAGATCAATTTTACCCGCACCCGTCGTGCCAGACTTGACGCTATCAGCCTGCACCGCCGCCAATTGGTCTTCATAAATCATTTTAGAATCGTGCAGTAAACGCCCGATGAGGGTACTTTTACCATCATCAACATTGCCGCAAGTTAAAAAACGCAATAATTCTTTGCGTTCGTGTTGTGCTAAGTAAGCATCTATATCAGTGCTGATTAAATCGGATTGGTGGGACATGGATTTTCCTAATATCTATAAAAACTGGGTGTGGGTTAATCAGATGAATTAACTTGATGTAATGGGAGTTTCTAATAGCT
>NQJH01000243.1 GCA_002256685.1 Methylococcaceae bacterium NSP1-2
CCTTTGCTAGACTATCGCTGAATTCTGTGACTCCAGCGGCGTGTGCGGCGGTGTTAATCTGTTCAGCGGTTGCATTAGGATTGGCGAGGGCAATATTGTCAGCAATACTGCCATAAAAAATATAAGTGTTTTGTCCGAGGTATGCCATGATTTGCGTGGCGCGGTCACGGTTTAGGGTTTGTCCATTTAGCCATAGATTGCCTTCGGTTACCGTTTCAAAACCGAGCAGTAAATTTAACAGCGTAGTTTTACCTGCACCTGACGCACCGACTAAGGCAATTTTTTCACCTTGGTGGATTTTTAGATTAATGTCGGTTAAAACTTGCCGCTGTTCGTAGGATTTACTGACGTTGTTAAATTCGATAATCGGCGCATTGTGGTAATTTTGTTGGGTTACGCTATCGCTAACCCAACCTACGGGTTGCTCTAATATAGTTAAAATCGCATCTGCCGAGCCTAATGCTGCTGCACGGTCATGATAATAAATCGCCAATTGTCTGAGGGGCAGAAAAAATTCTGGAGCTAATAGCAACACGAATAAGCCAATTTTAAAACTGACAGGGGGCGCGAAGGTAAAATGAATTTGCCCTAATAAACTTAAGCCGACATAGACGGCGACTAATGCCACTGCTACCGCGCTGAAAAATTCCAATACAGCGGAGGATAAAAACGCAATGCGCAACACGCTCATGGTTTTTTCACGAAAACCATCGGCGATATGGTGAATAGCGGTTAATTCTGCTTCGGCTTGCCCAAATAGTTTTAAGGTTGCTAAGCCTTGTAAGCGGTCTAAAAAATAACCGCTCATGCGAGTTAAGGCTAGAAATTGACTGCGCTGTGTAGAAGCCGCGCCCATACCGATGAGTGCCATGAATAGCGGAATTAATGGTGCGGTGACTAATAAGATTAAGCCGACTAGCCAATTCACGGGCATGATAACCGCCAGCATGATAATGGGTAACACGCCGACAATCATTTGCTGTGGTAAATAACGAGAAAAGTACAACGCCAGTGCATCTACTTGTTCTAAGCTAACAGCGGTTAACGCGCCGCTTTGTTGGTGTTTAAGTGCGGCAGGACCTAACGCGGCGAAAGTATCGGTGAGTTGTTGACGAATTGCGGTACGGACTTTCGCGCCTGCGTTAAAGCCTGCGATTTGTTGTCCGTAAACACAGATACTACGCAACAAGAATACGGCTATTAAGCCGATTAACTGGAGTCCAATAGCTTCAGCTATTGGCTGTACAACAGCTAAAGCGGCTGTACTCCTGTTTAGATCAATAATAAGAGTAGATAAAATACTCGCCAATAACGCGGCTTGCACTATCACAGCCACGCCGTTAATAATCCCCGCTAACGCGGCAAATAAAATCGGTTTGCGTACTGTTTTGCTTTGAGTTTTTAACCAACGCGCACAGATTTTTTCGCGGGCGTGGTGTTGGTCAAAATAGCGTTGGTTGTCGGTTTCGGTCAGTGGCACGGGCAATGCTCTGGAGAATATTAGTAGGACGCTGGAGCGTCCAAGGCGGCATTCCCACGCTGGAGCGTGGGAACGATGACATCACCTAGAATCAACAAGCGTGTATTTGACCACAAGCCTGCTTAATTAAATCATCAACGGCTTGAGTGGCAGGCAAGTTAGCATTATCGCCTGAGTAAGTCACAACACCTACAGTCACATCCACCTCTAAATTTCGTGGAGCTTTAATGTCCGTCATAATGTGATTTTTAAATTGCGCCGCTGTCGCTTCAGCGCGTTTTAATGATGCACCGGGTAAGACGATAAGCAAGACTTGTTGATTCATCCGCGCTGCAATATCCACACCTTCGCGAATTTCTTCTTTAAGATAGTCCACCACGTTACGCAATACGGTATCACTTTCATAATCCAATAGCTGATGCTGGCGGTTAAACTGCTCTAAACTCACGGCAATCATCGAAAACGGAAAACCATTGCGCCGTGAGTTTTCTACTTTTTCTCTTAAGCGCGTCATCATCACGTCTTTAGTGAATAAGCGCGTGACGGGGTCTAGTGGAACGTGTTCTTTCTCAAAGGTTTCTTGGGCTTCAAAACGTAGAATATGCAAAATGCCTAATGAGCAAGCCAGTAATAAACCTAATATCCAACTGAAATACCACATGATAATCTCCTAATACGCCGTGTGATCGTTGTTTTGAATATGCGCTAGGGTAATTTTGCCCGACAACACGCGGAACACCCAAGTGGTATAAATAATGATAATCGGTAAAAAAACCACCGTGACCCAAAACATAATCGCCAAGGTGGTATGGCTGGAACTGGCATCCCATACGGTTAAAGAATGATTAATATTGATGCTGGAGGGGATTAAAAACGGAAACATCGACACGCCAGCGGTTAAAATAATCGCCGTAATCGTGAGCCCGCTACTGATAAACGCCGATTTTAAATGCTGCTGTTTTGACAGCATGATAGTTAACAAGCCGCCTATAAAACCCAGACTAGGGATAAAAATTAACAGTGGATTATGATGATAATTCATCATCCATAAACCAGCGGTTTTTTCCACCACCTTATTTAAAGGATTCGATGGCGCGTTAGGTAACACAGTCGAAGTAATTGCATAGCCGTCAATATTGGCTATCCATACGCCTGCTAACGCAAAAATAACTAGCGTGACTATAGCAAATAGCATGACCGCTTTTTGACAGCGTTGCTGAATATCGCCTTCGGTTTTGATTTGTAAATATGCCGCGCCGTGCAGAGTCAACATAGCGACACTGAGCAAACCAGACAGCAAAGCGAACGGATTGAGTAAGCCCCAAAAACTGCCATCATAAAAAATCCGCATGTCGTTATCGAAATGAAACGGCACACCTTGTAACAAGTTACCAAATGCCACGCCAAAAATCAGTGCGGGAACAAAACCGCCAACAAATAAGGCTTTATCCCAGTTACTGCGCCAACGTTCGCTAGGTAATTTACTGCGATAATCAAAGCCCAGTGGGCGCAACATTAACGCGAACAGTGTCAATAATAAGGCAAAATAAAACCCCGAAAATGCCACGGAATACGCCATCGGCCACGCGGCAAATAATGTGCCGCCAGCGGTGACGAACCAGACTTGATTGCCTTCCCACGTCGCGCCGATACTATTAATAATGACGCGTCGCTCCGTGTCAGTTTTACCCAAAAATGGCAATAAAATCGCTGTACCTAAATCAAAGCCGCCTGTCACCGCAAAGCCAATGAGTAGCACACCTAAGAACAGCCACCAAATACAGCGTAAGGTTTCATAATCAAACATGGTCTACTCCTTCTTCTTGGGCAATTTCAAAATGGTAACGCCCTTTGTGCAGACTGCTAGGACCTAAACGAATAAATTTCAGCATTAAGAACATTTCAATCACCAAGAACAGTGTGTACAAAGCGATAAAACCCGACAAACTGATATACAAATCCCATTCGGTCAGTGAAGACGCGCTTAAAAAAGTCGGTAATATTTCAGCGATAGTCCACGGTTGCCGTCCAAATTCGGCGACAAACCAACCTGTTTCACAAGCTATCCACGGCAACGGCATCATGTAAAAACTCCATTTTAATAAAGTCGTTTGCCGACAGCGACGTAGGGAACTGGCAAACATTGCCCAAATAAACACGCCCAACATGATAAAACCACAGCCGACCATCACGCGGAAT
>NQJH01000244.1 GCA_002256685.1 Methylococcaceae bacterium NSP1-2
TGCGAACGTTATGACGAAATCGCCGCCTTGCTTTCAGAACCTGAAGTACAAGGCAATCAAAACAAGTTTCGCACACTTAGCCAGGAATACGCCCAAATCGGCCCACTGGTGGATTGTTACAAACGCTATGAACAGACTCTAATCGCCTTGGCTTCAGCGCAAGAAATGGCAACCGACAATGATCCTGAAATGCGCGAACTGGCAAAAGAAGAAGTCAACGAAGCGCAAAACCAGTTGGATGTTATCGACCACGAATTGCAATTATTACTGCTACCCAAAGACCCTAACGACAATCGCAACATATTCCTGGAAATTCGCGCAGGCACAGGCGGTGATGAAGCGGCAATATTTTCGGGCGATTTGGCGCGTATGTATCAGCGTTATGCAGAACGGCGCGGCTGGCAAACCGAAATTATCAACGAAAGCTTGGGCGACCACGGCGGCTACAAAGAAATCATTTTGCGTGTAGTCGGGCGCGATGTGTATTCCCAATTAAAATTTGAAGCGGGCGCACACCGTGTGCAACGTGTGCCGGAAACCGAATCACAAGGCCGTATTCATACCTCCGCCTGTACTGTCGCTATCATGCCTGAAGTTGAAGAAGTCGATGCCGTTGATATTAATCCCGCTGATTTAAAAGTTGACACCTACCGCGCCTCAGGTGCCGGGGGACAGCACATTAACAAAACCGAATCCGCGATACGCATTACCCACGTTCCAACAGGGACGGTAGTCGAATGCCAGGATGAACGCTCACAGCACAAAAACCGTGCGCGGGCTATGTCGTTATTGGCTTCGCGTTTGTTATCCGCCGAACAGGAAAAGCATCACGCAGAACAATCCTTAACCCGCAAATTGCAAGTCGGTAGCGGTGACCGTTCAGAGCGCATCCGCACTTACAATTACCCGCAAGGGCGTTTAACCGATCACCGTATCAACTTAACGCTGTATAAACTGGATGACATTATGCAGGGTGGGTTGGAGCATGTGATTAATCCCTTGATTAGTGAGCATCAAGCGGAGTTGTTGACGCAGTTGGGGGATGATTAAGCGTATCACCGTGCAGACTTTGCACTGCAACGTCTTTTACATCAGTACCGAGTGAGAACGAGTGAATTTAAATTGGAAATTAATCAAAAATGTCAAATCAACACATTGAAAACTTGGAAATCCGCAATTTTAAATGTTTCAAACAGTTGAATATTGCCAACATTGGACAAGTTAATTTGATTGGAGGTAAAAATAACGTGGGTAAAACTTCTTTTTTAGAAGCAGTGGATTTGTTTGTTTCTTCTGATAAAGCCTACGATTTAGCAAGTTCTACCTATAAAATTTTAAAAAGACGACAAGGTATAAATCGAATAAGATATTTTGAAATAGATTTTATCTATGATAACAAATCAGAAATGACAATATCATCACCATCTAAAACTTGCACACTAAAATATGGTTCTGAAGTCATTGATAATGATGAATTCGATATAAATAATTTATTGCCAACTGAAATCCTGAGTTTTTCCGTTAATAATGATAAAAAAGATATACCTATAGATGTTTTTTTGGGAAAAAGCACAATAGGAATGAATAGAATGGAGATGATGAGTCGAGGTCGTAAAAATAATTTAATGTATGTTTCATCATCAACGGCCGATGAACAAGATATTGCTATTGCATACGGTAAGTTAATTGAATTAAAAATGGAGGGCTTTTTAAATAACTCATTAAATTTATTTGACAATAATATTTTGGGGTTAAAACCAATACCGATTGAGCGTGGTGTTATTTTAAAATTAGAAACTAAAAATAATCTTGTTCTGTTATCTTCATTAGGCGAGGGTATTAATCGTTACATTGCTATTTTATGTGCAATATGGGCAAGTAAAGATGGTGTATTACTGATAGATGAAATAGAAAACGGCATCCACTATACGAATTATAAAAAATTATGGGAAATTATTTTTAAAGCCAGTATAGAAGCTAACTGTCAGATTTTTATAACCACTCATTCAAAAGAATGTATTACGGCGTTTAATGATGTTCAATTTGAAGATAAAAAATGTAATTCCCAGTATTTTGAGTTTTACAATAATTTAAAAACGGATTTAATTACCGCATCAGCTAGAGACGAAGAGCAATTACGCTACGCATTAACCCATGAGGGTAGAATTCGTGGCGAGTAATAATTTACTGATTGTTGAAAGTCAAAATGATAAATTTTTTATAGAGCGTCTTAAACAAGAAATCACTGCTAATTTTGAAGTTGACGTGCCAATTTGTTGTATTTCTGAATATGAATGCTTAGATGGGTTATCACAAACAAGACTTGAGAAAAAGCTACAGGAAATAAAAGTTGATATTGATAAAAGAGGACTGAATAGAATTGGTATTCTGCTTGATGCTGACGATAAGGGTATAAAGAAAAGAATTAATCTAATCAATGAATCGGTAAAGTCTATAGATTGTGAATTAACACTATCGGTTGTGAACACATGGTATAAAAGTGAACTGCTCGATATTGAAATTTCTTGCCATATTTTAAATGTCGATGGCAGCGGTGAATTAGAAACTGTATTAAAAGCAATAAAATCCGATGATTCCACCTTTGCAGATTGTTTAGATGCTTGGCGAGATTGCGTAACGCACCATGATAAGGAAATAACGGATAAGGATTTTGATAAATTCTGGGTCAATATATACCAACGTTATGACTGCTGTAGTAAAAAAAGAGAAAAAACAAGCAGGCACTAAATGTAATCCAGAAGCAAGTTTACAAAAGGATATATGGGATTTTGCCCATCCAGTTTTAAATGATCTGAAATCTTATTTAGCAATGTTTGATTAGCAATCACATAACCCGATAATATTGTATCTATTACATTAACATCGGTATTTACACACTCACCCAATCCCGGAGTCCACTATGCTAACCCTACAAGTCGATGATGAACTTGAAACTAAATTACGCGCCTTAGTTGAACGGGAACACACCACGCCTGAGCTGTTTATTCAAAAACTTATCAACCAATACAGCGCGAATACAGAGCTGGAGGATTTTTTTTCTTGTGCGGGTTTATGGAAAGACCGTGACATAACACAAGAGACATTGCGAGAACAGGCATGGCGTAATAAATGAGAGTGCTTTGTGACACCAATATCTTAATTGAATATTACAAAGCTAATTCTGTTGTTTTACAGCAGCTTAAGAAGATTGGTGCAAGTAACATTGCTATCAGTGTGATTACAAAAGCTGAATTGTTTTATGGTGCTAAAAACAAGCAGGAATTGCTGATGATTGAGCGGCACTTATCCTTTTGTCACTGCTACCCGCTTAATACGCAAGTTTCATTGTTGTTTGCTGAGCTAATGAAAACTTTCGCACTCAGTCATCGTTCCTCTATACCGGATATGCTTATTGCCGCAACAGCGATTGTTCATGATGCTCCCCTGCTCACTCTCAACGTAAAAGATTTTTGTTTTATTCCCGATATTCGACTATACCCGCATGGGTAAGCTCGGTAGCAGCGTAAGGGTACGCAAATGCATTCAATATACATGACAAAACCCCCTTATTATGCCCACCATAAAAACACTGTTAGCCCAAACCGCTAAAACCTTAACAAACCATTCCGATTCCCCGATATTAGATGCCGAAGTGCTACTAGGTTTTGTGT
>NQJH01000001.1 GCA_002256685.1 Methylococcaceae bacterium NSP1-2
AAGTGTTGACACATCATTATAAATCTTTATGGGTGGATTAAAATGTACAAATCTTGGTTTTTCGGGTTTAGGAAGTTCCCTAGAAAAGAAAATCGCTTACAAATGGGAAGAATTCCCGCAAAAAATGATAAGTTCATAACAATAAATTTCCATGTATAAAAACCTCGCAAGTTTATATACATGCGGACTTTTTACTAAGAACTTAACTGAGTTTAATAAAACGCTGGTTAAGTTTTAGCAAAAAGTCAGCGTGTATAAATCACTCAAACCTGCGAGGTCTTTAAGACCTTGCAGGTTTATTTATACAGTCAGATTTATTGATATGAGCTTATCAATTAATACTCAAAACATTATCAATGTCATTGCACTGATAAAAAATGGTTAATTTATTATGATGAAACTTGAAATTATTGATAATATTCTGGATTTTGAAAAACTAATCCCCGCTTGGGATAAAATATATAACGCGCTTTCTTTACAACCTCCTTTTTCTGTCAGTGATTGGAATTTAACGTGGTGGAAACATTATGGTAAAGACAATCAATTATTTATTTTAACTATTTATCAGGATAATGAACTTTGCGGCATTGCACCTTTATATATTCAGAAAAAAAATGGCATAAAAACCATTAAATTTCTGAGTTCAGGTGAATCAGATTATTTGGACTTTTTATTTCTACCAGAGCGAGAAAAAGAATGTCTTGCTTTTATTTTTGATTATCTTTTTAAACAAAAAAACTGGGATATATTGGATTTAACTGATATTCCAGAACAATCTGTATTAGCTCAAAATTACACTGAACTTCTTTCCCCTTTATCCACAGCAGGAATGACGCTGCTTCCTGATATTATTTGTCCTTATCTGCAATGGGAACAAAGTTATGATGAGTTCTTAAAATCGAAAAGTAGTAACTTTCGTTATGATTTAAAAAGAAAACTTAAACGAGCAAAGCAGTTAGGCGAGGTTTCTTTTCGAGTAATTGAAAATATGGATGACTGTATTAGCTTCGCTAAAATTGCAGAAATTTATCAGAAACGCTGGGAAAAAAAAGCAACGGACTCTATAATTCGTAGCGATATTGGTCAACAATTTTTGGAAGAAATGTGCAAAATTTGGGAAACTAAAAAATATCTAAAAATACCTGTCATGACAATAAATGATAAACCAGTGGCTTTTTGCTTAGGGTTTATTGAGCATAATAAATTTTATTACTATATTCCTTCATTTGATACCGAATTTGTTAATATTTCCCCTGGAAATCTATTGATAGAATTTATTGTAGAAAACTTTCAAAATTTAGGAATTACTGAACTTGATTTTATGAAAGGAGAAGAATCCTACAAATTGAAATGGAGTTCTACTTTCCGCACAAATTATCGACTACTCGTTGCTAATAATTTAATAAAAAGTAAACTTATTTATTTAAGCCAATTAAATTATATTAAGTTTAAAAACATAGCAAAAACTTCAGAAACTTTGCGCTGGATACGTTTCGATTTGTTGGGAAAAATAAAATATTTATTGAAGACAATAAGTAATAGTACGTTGACGCATAAAAACTAATAACTTGAAACCGTCATTGCAGCAGAGAGCGTATAGTGAGGATTCACCGCAATCCAGAAGCCAAGGATGGCATGGACAGTCATATCCTCGGATTGCCCTCGCTTCGTGATGTGGCTACACTAAACTAGACACACTAACTTAACCTGAGTTCGACATAAAAAAAAGCAGCCTTTTTAAAAATCTGAAAGGATATGAAGTTGTTCATACCCAAATTATTTCAAAAAAGACTACCCAAAATGATTTTACATTAACTATTCTGTGCCACCACCCATTGCTTTATCCATACAAGCTATTATTTTTTCAGCTAGGATTTTGACATGAGGCTCTGCACACAACTCATGATGCGCTCCAGTAACCTGATGAACCTCTAGTTTATCCCCCAAAAGTTCTTTCCATGCTTGTTCTGGAGAGGCAAAACTAAAAAACATTGATCCCCTGTCAGATGCTTGAAATAAGGTCACACGGTTATTATAAGTTTTTAGCTGATAACCCTTACGACACGCTAAGTCAGGACCTAACGCATAAATGTGAGGTTTGAAATCGATGTCGGTGTATCGATCCTTTTTTGTTTGCAGATAATCAATTTTATTTTTAACCAGCTCCAAGAATTGGCTTGGCTTCAGTTTAAAAAACTTTTGGATAATTCGACGATAGGGCAATAACTGTTCTTCGGGTCACTTGGTGTCCATTTGTAAGTAGTTGGCAAGCCATTTCATAGGCAATCATGCCACCAAAAGAAAATCCAATTAAATAGTAAGGTCCTTGCGGCTGTACCTGTTGCATTTCCTTAATATAGTGGCTAGCCAGTTCTTTCAATGTGGGCAGCTGGAGAGACTGATCACTAATTACCGCTGCCATGCCATAGCGCAGAAAATAGAGCGGCTGATCCTTTCCCAAATGTCGTGTCAAGTCTTCCAGTATGACGGTGTGAATTGCAAATAGGGGGGGACGCGAACCTTGGGTCTGAATGGGAATAAGAGAATACCATGAAGGTTGCTGCTCGCCTGACGATATTATTTTTCCCAGGGCTTCAATTGTTGGAGATTGGTAAAATGCACCTAGGGGTAAGTCAATATCGAATAGTTTATTAACTTCAACAATGAACTTAACCGCTAACAAGGAATGCCCACCCAACTCGAAGAAATTATCGTGAATACCAACACGATCAATCCCCAATGTATTACCCAAAATATCGGCTAGCCGTTGCTCTACTTCATTGCGTGGAGCAATAAAACCAGCATCCATAATCTGTAGACTGGTATCAGGTGCTGGCAATGCTTTTCGATTCAATTTGCCATTAGGGGTAAGTGGCAGAGCATCAAGGAACATAAACGCAGAAGGGATCATGAACTCAGGCATTCTCTCCTTAAGGAAGTCGCGTAACTCGGAGATACTTGGCGTGACATTGTCTTTTGGCACTAGATATGCCACTAACCGCTTTATCCCACCGTCTTCGTGTACCAACACGGCAACTTCACGCACCGCTGGGTGTTCCAATAGCTTCGCTTCGATATGCCCTAGTTCAATCCGAAAGCCGCGTATCTTGACTTGGAAGTCGTTACGACCAAGGTATTCAATAGTGCCGTCAGCCAACCAACGAACTAAATCGCCCGTTTTGTACAGCCGTGGGTTAGAGTCTTCTGAGAACGGGTCGGCAACAAATTGTTCTTCAGTCAGATCGGGGCGTTTGAAATAGCCTCTCGCTACGCCCGCTCCGCCGATGTAAAGTTCGCCTGCCACGCCGATGGGAACAGGTTGTTTAGTGGCATCGAGTATATAAATGCGAGTGTTAGCAATGGGACAACCGATGGATTGCCAACTCAGCGCATTGACGGATGTTTCATGAATGGTCGAATTAACGGTAGTCTCGGTGGGTCCGTAGGCATTAAATAATGTTGGACGATAACTTTTGCGTTCAAACCAAGCGGCTAACACGTTGCTGTTCACTGCTTCGCCACCTATTATGTTCAGGCGAATAGTGGAGGGGATAGTAACGTGTTCTTCTTGAATCAATTGTTGCCAGAATGCAGTGGGTAGTTTAACAACGGTGACGGCATTCTTTTCGCACAATGCCCAAAAATTGTCTGCACCCGATAGCCAGTTGTCGCTACTCGATGCCCAGTCGTCGCTGCGTAGTACTAATCCAGCACCCGAAGATAAGGTAATAAATATCTCTTGTACCGACACGTCGAAAGCTATTGGAGAAAACTGTAGCATTCGGTCTGTAGCACTCATAGCGTAACGCTTTCTTATGTCAGTAATCATACTGCACACGCCGCTATGCTCGATCATCACGCCTTTGGGTTTTCCAGTAGAGCCAGAGGTGTAAATTATGTAAGCTAGGTGTGTTGGAGTAAGCCCTATATCGTGGCAGTTTAGGTTGGTGCTAGGCTGAGTTGCCCACGGAGGTGACTGCGCGTCCAGATCGATTACTGGCAATGTTTTTGCTAGGTTCACAAACAGATTTTCGAGCCGACTGTGCGTTAGCAAAGCAATAGGCGCACTGTCCTCAATAATCGTGGTGAGCATGTCGATTGGATAGGACGGATTCAGTGGCACATAAGTACCGCCCGCCTTGAGAACAGCCAATAGTCCGACTAACATATTCAAACTGCGCTGGACGCAGATGGCGACCATCACTTCTGGTTTAACGCCCAATTCGCGCAGGTAATGTGCCAATTGGTTGGCTTGCGCATTCAGTTCGGCGTAGGTGAGTTGCTTGCCTTCATACACCACCGCCACCGCCTGTGGAGTCTTCGCTACCTGTTCTTCAAACAGTTCGTGGATACATTTATCTTGCGGATAGTCAGCGTTAGTGGCATTCCATTCGACCAATAATTGCTGACGTTCAGGTGCGGTAAGTAGCGGTAATTCAGCAATGCTTGTTTCTGGGTGCGCGACTATGGCTGCCAGTAATATTTGAAAATGCCCCGCCAGTCGGGTAATGGTTTCCGCATTGAATAAATCCGTGCTGTATTGAATCGTACCCGTTAGACCATCGGCATGTTCGACTAATGAAAGCACCAAATCAAACTTGGCAGTCTCCTTGGTTACCTTTAATTTGTTAATCGTTAGATTAGGCAGTTGCATGTCGTGCTGCACGCTAGTGGATTGTTGCAAAACGAACATGACTTGAAACAACGGATGACGGCTCATATCGCGTTGTATTTGCAATTCAGCGACCAGTTTCTCAAAGGGCATGTCTTGATGTGCGTAGGCACTTAAGCAGACCTCGCGCACTCGACTTAACAACTGGTTAAAACTGGGCGACCCTGATAAATCGGTGCGTAATACCAGTGTATTGATAAAAAAACCTATTAGATTTTCAATTTCCTGCTGATTACGACCCGCAATCGCCGTGCCGACCACAATGTCATCCTGACGGCTGTAACGGTGTAATAGCAGTTGAAAAGCCGCTAATAGGGTCATGAATAAAGTCACGTTTTGCCGTTGACTCAAGGTTTTTAAACCTTGGGTTAGTGCGGCTGATAAGTGAAAGGTTTCTCGCGTACCCTGATAAGACGGCTGCTTCGGACGGGGTTTATCCGTCGGTAATTCCAGTGTGGTCAGCTCAGCCAGTTGGGTTTTCCAATAGCTGATCTGTTTTTCCAATACTTCACCCTGTAGCCATTCCCGTTGCCAGACCGAATAATCCGCATACTGAATGGGCAGTTCAGGTAACGTACTCGTTTGACTTTGGCTAAACGCGGTGTAAAGACTTGCCAATTCTCGCCTAAACACGTCCATAGACCAACCATCAGACACAATATGATGGATGGTTATCATTAGGACATGTTCCTGAGCGGATAGCTTGATTAGCAAGGCTCGCATTAACGGAGCTTGTTTGAGATCAAACGCTTTGTTTGCTTCTGCATCGAGAATACCTTGGACTTCACTGTCTCGATATTCTTGAGGCTGTGCCGATAAGTCCATCAAGGTACATTCAAAAGGCAGAGCTGCCATGATGACTTGAAGCGGTTCGCCGTCCTGTTCAATAAAGTAAGTACGCAATACTTCATGACGAGTGACAATCTCATTAAGGCTCTGCTGCAATGCAGACACATTCAGCTCGCCGTTGAGTTGAACGCACCAAGGCATATTATAATTACCACTCTCTCCCAGTAGGCGATCCAAAAACCATAGCCGTTGTTGGGCGAATGAGGTGGGAAAAGTGTATGTGTTATCAGCAGATTCTTGTAAAGAATCATCGTCATTTTGTTCTTGATAGCTCATAGGTTCATTATTTTATTGGTTAACGTTTGCGCGGTAATACTTTAATCGCAGTCCTAACATTGTCAGGAATTTTTTGTTCTAGTGTATTTTCCAATTTTACTGATAACTCCGCAATAGTGGGGGCATCAAACAATGAAGACAGCGGAAATTCAATTTGATAGTGTTTATTAATACGCACAATCAACTGCACTGCCAATAATGAATGACCGCCTAATTCAAAGAAATTATCATGAATACTAATTTGGTCAATATGAAGAACTTCTTGCCAAATAGTAACCAGTTTTTCTTCAATCGGAGACCGTGGCGGCACATAAGAATGTCTGACTTCAGCGTGGCTTTGATCGGGTTCAGGCAATGCTTTTCTGTCTAGCTTACCATTAGGAGTAAGCGGCAGGGCATCGAGATACACAAATGTTGATGGAATCATGTACTCTGGTAATAGCGGCTTAAGAAAGTCTCGCAACTCAACAGTACTTGGTACTTCCGTATTGTGCGCTATCAAATAGGCTACCAAGCGTTTGTCCCCAGTAGCTGGTTCGTACACGCCAACCGCCACTTCTCGTAGTTGCTGATGCTGACATAACGTAGCTTCTATATCGCCCAGCTCAATACGAAATCCGCGTATTTTTACCTGAAAGTCATTGCGTCCAAGGAATTCTATGGCACCGTCTGCACGCCATCGTGCAAGATCGCCGGTCTTGTACATATAGGTTTCGGGTTCGCTGACAAATGGGTCAGTCAGAAAGCGTTCGGCTGAGTTCGGGTTTGCCCAAGTAGCCACATGCTACGCCAGCACCGCCGATATAAAGTTCGCCTGTTATCCCTATGGGTACTGGTGCGTTGTTAGTGTCAAGAATATAGATTTGTGTGTTAGCAATAGGACGACCAATAGGCGGCAATATCTCCCAATCTTCATACTTTTCGGGTAGCGTAAATGCTGTGACCACATGGGTTTCAGAGGGACCATACTGATTGATTAGATGACATTCACGAAGACCCGCGAAAAAGTCGCTGATCTCAGGTGTAATACGCAACTGTTCGCCAGCGGTGATAACTTCTCGAAGACAGTCTGGATAATGTCCCACGGCAACCGCTGAACGAGCCAGATGTTCAAGTGCGATGAAGGGCATGAATAGCCGCTCAACACGTTTCTGCTCCAGATATTGTAACAATATCCACGGATCACGGCGTGCCTCTTCACTAATTAGTACCAACAAGCCGCCACCGCACCAAGTGGAAAATAGTTCTTGAAAGGAAACATCGAAACTAATTGGGGAATATTGAAGCGTACAAGCGGTGGATGCTACTCGCGCATTGTTCATCTGCCAGATAATCAGGTTAACCAAGGCTCGATGAGGCATGGTTACGCCTTTAGGCTGCCCTGTAGACCCAGAGGTATAGATCACATAAGCAAGATTGGCTGGGGTAAGTCCTATTTCGTGATGATTCAAATTGCTGGTTGGCTGACTCACCCACAAAGATGGAGCGACATCTAAATCAATTATTGGCACGGTTTTTGTTATGTCACTAAACAAACTTTTGAGCTTACCTTGCGTAAGTAACGCCACTGGCGCACTGTTTTCGAGCATGAATAATAAGCGTTCTTTTGGGTAAGCGGGATCGATTGGTACATAAGCCCCACCTGCCTTAAGAATAGCCAACACGCCCACTACCATATTCAAGCACCGATCAACACAGATAGCGACCCGTGCATCGGGCTTAACGCCTAACGCACGAAGGTGATGCGCTAGCTGGTTAGCTTGGGCGTTCAATTCAGTATAGCTGAGTTGGCTATCTTCATACACGACTGCCACCTTGTGTGGCGTTTTTGCGACTTGCGCCTCAAACAATTCGTGGACACATTTATCTTTGGGATAGTCAGTTTTAGTGGCATTCCATTTGGGTGTGCGACGACGGCGGTCAATAGGGTTTGAAAATGCCCTGCCAGTCGCGCTATGGTGTCACTGGTGAATAAGTCGGTGTTGTATTCAATCGTCCCCGTTAAACCATCCGCCTGTTCCCGCAATGAAATGGCTAAATCAAATTTGGCAGAGTCATGGGGGATGCTGAGTTTATTAACGGTTAGCCCTGTTAAGTCAACGTCTTGCTGGTCGGCAGGTTGTAACACCAGCAGGACCTGAAATAGCGGATTTCGACTCATATCGCGTTGCACTTGCAATTCTGCAACCAGTTTTTCACACGGCATCTCTTGGTGCGCGTAGGCATCCAAACACACCGCCCGCACACGGCTTAACAGTTGTTCAAAACTGGGTGTGCCTGATAAATCGGTACGCAATGCCAGTGTATTGACAAAAAAACCAATCATATTTTCAAGTTCTTGCCGATTGCGACCTGCAATCGCCGTCCCAACCACGATGTCCTCTTGCCCACTGTAGCGGTGTAATACCACTTGAAACGCCGCCAATAGTGTCATGAATAAAGTGACGTTTTGCTGTTGACTCAGCGTTTTTAAACCCTGCGTCAGATCGGCGGACAAGTGAATCGCCGCTTTCGTACCTTGATAAGATTGCTGTTTAGGACGCGGTTTATCGGTGGGTAATTCCAGTACCGTCAACTCCGCCAATTGGCTTTTCCAATAACTGAGCTGTTTTTCCAACACTTCGCCTTGTAACCATTCGCGTTGCCAAACCGCATAATCCGCATATTGAATCGGCAGTTCAGGTAATTCAGCGGTTTTATTTTGGCTAAACGCGGCATAAAACGCGGCTAATTCCTGCCGAAACACCCCCATAGACCAACCATCAGAGACAATGTGGTGAATGGTGACGAGCAGAATATGTTGTTGTGCCGATAACTTAATCAACAAAGCACGGATTAACGGGGCTTGTTTTAAATCAAAGGCTTTATTTTCTTCGGTCTGTAAAATAGCTTGGCTTTCGCTGTGCTGTTGCGGTTGCGGCAATGCCGATAAATCGATTAACGGGCATTCAAAAGGCATGGATGCTTTAATAACTTGAATCGGTTCAGCATCCTGTTCAGCAAAATAAGTGCGCAATACTTCATGTCGAGCAACAATCGCTTTCAGACTTTGTTGCAAGGCTGGCACATTCAGATCGCCGTTCAACTGTAGTACTCTCGAAATATTGTAAAGCCCACTCGCTCCCAGCAGCCGATCTAAAAACCATAGCCGCTGTTGGGCGAAGGAAGCAAGAATCGGCAGGTCGCGGTTAATGGTGGCAATGGGTGTGTACACTGCGGATGTTTGTTCAAGCATGGCAGTTAATAACGTGGCTAACCCTGCAATGGTTGGCTCTTCAAACAACAAGTACAGTGGAAAATCAAGTTGATAGTGTTTGTTAATACGCACCAGCAACTGCATTGCCAGTAAGGAATGTCCGCCTAATTCAAAGAAATTATCATGAATGCCAATCTGGTCAATATTAAGAATATCTTGCCAAATAGCGACCAGCATTTCTTCAATCGGAGATCGTGGCGGCACATAAGAATGTCTGACTTCAGCATGGCTCTGATCTGGTGCGGGCAATGCTTGGCGATCCAGTTTGCCATTGGGTGTAAGCGGCAAGGCATCGAGGAACACAAACGCAGAAGGGATCATGAATTCAGGTAGGTGTGGCTTAAGAAAGTCTCGCAGTTCCAAAGGGGTTGGGATGACCGTTCCTTGCGGCACTACATAAGCGGCAAGGTGTTTGTCGCCTGAAACACGCTCATACACACCAACTACCGCTTCGCGTAGTTGAGGATGTTGGCGCAATGCTGATTCTATTTCGCCAAGTTCGACGCGAAATCCGCGTATTTTGACTTGGAAATCATTGCGCCCTCGATATTCAATTGTACCGTCGGCTAACCAACGCCCCAAGTCACCCGTCTTGTACATCATCGCGTCGGCTTGTGCGCTGAACGGATCATGCACAAAGCGTTCCGCAGTCATTTCTGGTTGGTTCAAGTAACCACGACCCACTGGCGCACCGCCAATATGAATTTCTCCCACCACACCAATGGGTACGGGTTGTTGGTAGCTATCCAAGATGTAAATTCTGGTGTTCCAAATGGGTTTTCCAATGGGCATGGAACGGTCGCGATAATACTCAAGGTTAGGCGGCACTTGGTAATAGATAGCAGTACCCGCACATTCAGTCGCGCCATAATTATTGACAATTTCTGGGCGTGGTTTTGAAAGTGCCAACAACTGGGAAGGGTTCATAGGCTCGCCTGCCAACGTTATGCGCCGCAGTCTGCTCAGATGACCATCGGCATTGACAGTAATCAAGGCATTCAGTCCGCTCTGGGTAATATTTATCATGCTGACGTGTTCTTTTACTAGCAAGCCCATAATCGCCTGCGAATCAAACGGCTCGGTTGCTAATACCAGTCTAGCTCCAGCGAGTAACGCACTGAAAATAGCTCGTTGCGTAAAGACATAAGCACAGGATGTGACTATCAGAACAGCATCATTAGATGAAAGTTGAGATTCATGAATATGCCAAGTAATCAGATTTTGTAAACCTTTATGTAGTACGCAAGTTCCCTTAGGTTTTCCCGTAGAACCAGAGGTGTAGATGATATATGCTAGACTTTCAGGATTAAGTCCTACCTCGTTATTATTCAAATTGCTAACAGGCTGATTTGCCCATAAAGCAACGGTTTCGTGTAGATCGATTATGGGTAACGTTTCCGCTATATCCGCGAACAGTGGTGCAAATTTACTTTGAGTCAACAAGGCAACGGGGTTGCTGTCTTGAAGCATGAATGCAATGCGTTCTTCTGGGTAGGCAGGATCAAAAGGCACACAAGCTCCACCCGCCTTAAGGATAGCCAGCAATCCAACCACCATATCTAAAGAGCGTTCCACACAGATACCCACCCGTACTTCTGACCCTACGCCAATAGTGCGTAGATGATGCGCCAGTTGGTTGGCTTTAGCGTTGAGTTCGCCATAAGTCAGAGGTTGGTCTTGATAAACTGCTGCCACTGCTTGAGGTGTACGTTCAACCTGTTGTTCAAACAATGAATGAATGAAGTGGGCATCGGGAAGCTCTACGGTCGTAGCATTCCATTCCACCAACAATTGTTGGTTCTCGGATTCAGTTAGCAGGGGTAATTCGGATAGACGCGCTTCTGGGTGAGCGATGATACCTTCAAGCAACATTTGAAAATGCCCGATTAGACGGGTAATGGTTGCAGCCTCGAATAAATCAGTTGCGTAAGTTATATGGCATTCAATACCCTCAGACGATTCAAATACATAAAGAGCGAGGTCGAATTTGGCACTCTCTTCAATCGTTAAAAGGCATTCGACACTGAGATTATTGAGCTGTAGTTCAGTCTGGTCGGTATTTTGCAATACGAACCAGACCTGAAACAGTGGATTACGACTTCGGTCAGGTTGCAGACGCAGCTCTTGGATTAGTTTCTCAAACGGCATATCTTGGTGGGCAAAAGCACCCAGTGTCACCTCTCGCATTTGCATCAGTAGTTCATGGAAACTCGGATTACCTGACATATCCGCACGCATTACCAAGGTGTTGACGAAAAAACCGATTAAGCTTTCAAGTTCTAAACGACTCCGCCCAGCACTTGCTGTACCGATTACAATGTCGTCCTGACCACTATAGCGGTGTAACAAAACTTGAAAAGTTGCTATCAAGGTCATAAACAAGGTCACGCCTTCTTGCCGATTCAGGGCTTTCAATCCCTTGACTAAATCGGGCGACAGGCTGAATTTCTGTTGTTCCCCACAGAGTGACTGTACCGCTGGACGTGGTTTATCAGTGGGCAATTCCAGCGTACTGACATCCGCTAGCTGCGTTTTCCAGTAATCCAGTAGCTGTTCCATTGCCTCGCCTTGTAGCCATTCCCGCTGCCAGACGACATAGTCGGCATACTGAATCGGCAGTTCAGGCAAGGGAGAGGGCTGTCCCTGACTTAACGCTGCGTACAGTGCCGATAACTCGTGTACGAATACATCCACTGACCAACCATCAGAAATGATGTGATGGAAAGCAAATAAGAAAATGTACTCTTCCTTTCCTAATCGTAGCAATTGAGCGCGTAGCAGTGGACCTCTTTTCAGATTGAAAGCAGCTGTCTTATTCTCCTGAACCAGCCGTATCAGCTCAGATGCTTTGCGTTCTTCGGAATACTCACAAAAATCCACTATCGGCAAAGGCATTGAAAGTGACGATTGGATTACCTGCATCGGTATACCATCTTGCTCGGTGAAATAGGTGCGCAGTGCCTCGTGACGGTGAATAATTGTGTTTAGGGCAAGTTCCAAGGCATCGACATCCAGTCTTCCCCGAAGTCGTTGCACCCTATAAATATTGTAGTTTGCGCTGGTCTCTTTTAACTTATCCACAAGCCACAATCCCTGTTGTGCAAAGGATAATGGGGAAATGAATTGGTCGATAGCTGAATCGGCTTTCTCTGTTGCTGAAATAGTTAAAGACTTGTCAGTCTTGTAAACTGATCGCTGCTGAGTAGTAATACGTTTGGGTCGGTTTGATATTCCCGCTTCTGTATTTTCAATGAGCTTCGCCAATTCCTCAATAGTTGGAAACTTAAACAGGGAGTCGAGCGAAATTTCCACAGATAATTGTTCATCAACACGAACGATTACCTGCATGGCGAGTAATGAATGCCCGCCTAAATCGAAGAAATTGTCGTGAATGCCGACACGATCAATCTTCAAAACATCGTGCCATATCTCGGCTAACTGGTTTTCCACTGGACTGCGTGGAGCGACAAAGTCAACTTGCAGATTCTGATTGCTTTGATCTGGTGCTGGCAAGGCTTTGCGATTCAATTTGCCATTGGACGTAAGCGGCAGGGCATCGAGGAACACAAAGGCTGAAGGAACCATGAATTCTGGTAACTTGGGCTTAAGAAAATTTCGCAGCTCCGAAGGAGTTGGATTAGAAGTATCTTGGGATACCAAATAGGCGACTAGGCGTTTGTCATCAGGAATGGGTTCATACACATCAACTACTACCTCGCGTAGTTGCGGATGCTGACGCAACGCCGCCTCGATTTCACCTAGTTCAATACGGAAGCCCCTGATCTTGACTTGGAAATCGTTGCGACCAATGTATTCGATGGTGCCATCAGCCAACCACCGTCCCAAGTCGCCAGTTTTATACATTTTTGCATCGGCTTTTGAAATGAACGGGTCGTGTACAAAACACTTTGCTGTCAATTCTGGTTGATTCAGATAACCACGCCCGACTGGCACACCGCCTATATAAATTTCTCCCGATACGCCAATCGGTACTAAGTGCTGGTGGCTATCTAAAATGTAAATACGGGCGTTAGCAATTGGCTTGCCAATCGGTACGGATCGATTGTGGTATTGTTCAAGATCAGAAGGTACCCTATAAAACGTAGCGGTAGCGGTACACTCAGTTGGTCCGTAGTTGTTGACAAATTCTGGGCGAGGTATTGGTAGTTCTAACAGATTAGAGGGTTGCATCGGTTCACCACCCAGAAAAACACGGCCCCGGTGGAGGTTCCGGGGCCGTGCAGTCGAGCGTGCTATTTCGGAGGAAACTCCCCCAGGGGAGACGCTCGGGAGTGGTCGGGAGATCAAGGCACGATTTTGCCGTCAGTAAGATCAAAAGCCATTGATGTTACGAGTAAAACGGTATCTTCACACGAAAGACGTGTCTCTTTGATGTACCAAGGCAGTAGGTTTTGTAAGCCTCGATGTAGAACGCAGCTTCCCTTTGGTTTTCCAGTCGATCCAGACGTGTAGATTACATAAGCCAGATTTTCAGGAGTCAGTCCTACACTACTGTGCTCAGGGTTGGTATCAGGCTCATTCGCCCACGCGGGAAACTCGGTTGATAGATCAAGTATTGAAGGGCATTTTGCTATATCCGAGAATAGTTCTTCGAACTGTCCTCGTGTCAGTAATACCAGCGGCGCACTGTCTTCGAGCATATATGCCAAGCGTTCTTTGGGATAGGCGGGGTCAAGTGGCACATAAGCACCCCCAGCCTTAAAGACAGCAAGCATTCCAATTATCATAGTAGCTGAGCGTTCAAGACAGATAGCCACCAACACCTCTGGTTTAACGCCCAATTTTCGCAGGTGGTGTGCTAATTGGTTGGCTTGTGTATTCAGTTCAGCATAGGTGAGTTGCTTGCCTTCATGTACCACTGCCACTGCTTCAGGCGTGCGTTCAACCTGTTGTTCAAACAATGAATGAAGGAAGTGGGCATTGGGAAACTCTACGGCTGTATCATTCCATTCCACCAATAATTGTTGGCACTCGGATTCAGTTAGCAAGGATAATTCGGACAGCCTTGCTTCTGGGTGAGCGACAATGCCGTTGAGCAGGGTCTGAAAATGACCGATTAGACGGTCTATGGTCGCGGTTTCGAATAAATCAGTGGCGTATTTTACACTACCTATCAGCCCGTGCGGAGTTTCCGATAGTTCGATGGTGAGGTCACATACAGCAGTGCCAGTATCGACATTCGGGATAGACTGTGGCTTATCATGAAATATGAACATGACCTGAAACAGTGGATTGCGACTGCTGTCATGTTGAGGATTGAGAGTCTCGACCAGTTTTTCAAACGCTATATCTTGATTGGTGTATGCCCCTAGCACGACTTCTCGCACCTGTATCAGTAGCTCACGAAAACTTGGATTGTTTGAAACATCAGTACGCAATACCAAAGTATTAGCGTTTTCAGGCTCTAAACGACTAGGTTGTTCAGCACTCAATGTACCGATTACAATGTCATCTTGACCGCTATAGCGATGTAACAGAACTTGAAAAGCCGACACTAGGGTCGAGAATAAGCTCACACCTTCGCACTGACTTAGGGATTTCAGTTCCTCGGTCAAGTCGAGTGACACGTTAAATTGCTGAGTCCTGCTGTTGAATGACTGTACTGCTGGACGCGGTCTATCGGTGGGCAATTCTAAGGTTGGCGCATTTGCCAGCCGTACCTTCCAATAATCCAAAAGCCGTTCCATTGCTTCGCTATTACCTATACTATCGATCTGGTCTTTCATAATCACTCAATTTCACTTTTCAAAATATTAGGATAAGAATAATTGATGATGGGTCAAATCTGCAACTTGGCGCAAGTCCTTCTTCCGTGTAGCAACCCAATCAATAGAGGTATTTTTCCAAGATGATAGGTTATAAGAAATACAGGTTTTACCCACTACCGCTTTTTCCTCTTCAGTTAGTAAACACTTTAGATATAGAGATTAATAGCGATTACTAAAAAAGCTGGAAGTTTTCCCTGTTATTGTGTCATTATTTACAATATTACTCAAAGCCAAAATCAAATCATTATCCTATGCGACTTTATCCGCATCCATTATTCCACTTGATACAGCAAATACTTACGCCGGTAACTGCTGTCATTACATTTTTTTTAGTTTGTTTCTTTGACAAAGTTCCTGTTGCTGATGATAAAAACATAGCGTTGGCGGTTGTCATTTTTCTGATAGTTGCACAATTACTAAATGACATTGATGTTGAGCTGTCTTGTAAAAATGTCCCCACTCATATAGGTAGCTTGATTCTTCTACGTTGGTTTATTGTAGTGGCAATATTAATAACACTCGGTTACGTTACGGGTTTTTCAAAGTTGTTTAATCCTTATGTTCTATTGCAATGGACGACCATAACTCCCCTTGTTTTGATATTGATGCACTTAACAGTACGCAGCTTATTTTATCGATTTTTTGTTTTTCAGGAGTCGTTTGATAAAGCAGTGATTGTGGGTGTTAATGAATTGAGTGTCGCACTTGCCAAAAAATTGCTAGAACAATCGAATTATGAAATTGATTGTCTGGGTTTTTTTGATGATCGTTGTAGAACACGCTTGCCCAATAATCAAGCACTGTTAGGGGATATAAAAAGTACTTGTCAATTTGTTAGAGAACAAAAGGTTAAAGTTGTCTTTATTGCCTTACCTATGTCACTACAGGATCGCGTCAATGCGGTATTGGAAGGTTTACGCGATACCACAGTTTCTGTTTATTATTTGCCCAATTTCCTTATGATTGATATGATTCAATCAAGGTCTTTTGATGTTGAAGGCGTTCCAGTCATCGCACTCTGTGAAAGTCCATTTACCGGCTATAAAGCCATTGTCAAGCGATTATCTGATATAGTGTTATCTATTCTTATCCTGCTATTGGTTAGTCCTATCTTATTAGTATGTGCTATTGGTGTTAAACTGAGCTCACCAGGTCCAATATTGTTTCAACAAAAACGCTATGGATTAGATGGTGAGGAAATTAATGTCTATAAATTTCGCAGTATGACGGTTTGTGAAAATGGTAAAGATGTTAAGCAGGCAACCCGCAATGATGCTCGTGTAACACCTTTTGGTAATTTTTTACGAACCAAATCACTAGACGAATTGCCGCAGTTTATTAACGTGTTGCAGGGTAGAATGAGTATCGTAGGTCCACGCCCTCATGCCGTTGCTCATAATGAACTATACCGAAAACAGATTAAGGGCTACATGATTCGCCATAAAGTTAAACCGGGTATTACTGGTTGGGCGCAGGTAAATGGTTCTCGTGGCGAAACCGACACCATCGAGAAGATGGAAAAACGCATTGACTACGATCTTGATTATTTACGAAAATGGTCGCTAGCTATGGATTTACTTATTATTCTGAAAACAATAGGTGTTGTTATTAAAGATGAAAATGCTTATTAATAGAACTGTGCGTATTTTCGTCGCATTCGTGATGGCTTTTTGCTTGGTAAGTGCTGTGCGTGCCGAATATCTCATTGGCACGGATGATGTTGTTCAAGTTAAAATCTACGGCTACGATGATCTGACGACCTCCATGCGGGTTTCCGAAAATGGTCGTATTGTTTTTCCGCTGATAGGCGAAGTAGAAGTCGGTGGACAAACAGAATTTGAAGCGGCGCGTAAAATCACTCAACTATTGGCAAAAGGTGGTTTTATTCAAGATGCCAATGTCACCGTGACAGTGTTTGAATATAAAAATCAACAAGTCTCGGTACTCGGACAAATTAAAGCACCGGGTATTTATGTTCTGAAATCAAAAACCACACTGGTTGACATGATTGCTATGGCGGGAGGTCTTGCTGAACTAGGTGATAATCGGGTTATTATCACCCGACTGATTAATGGCAAACCGGTAAAACTGGAGGTTGATTTGCGTGCTGCCTTAGAATCACCTGAGCATAGCGAAAAAATTTTTATCGAAAGAGGCGATGTTATTTATATTCCCAAAGCCCCTGTATTTTATATCTATGGCGAAGTTCAGCATTCGGGCAGTTTTCATCTCGAACCCAACATGACAGTTGCTCAGGCATTGTCGTTGGGCGGTGGATTAACGCCACGAGGCACACTGCGCGGTATTGTTGTTGAGCGGCGTGATGTTAACAATGCGTCTAAAACAATTGATGTTGAATTGTCCGATAAAGTATTAAAGGACGATGTTATCGTCGTTGACGAACGGTTGTTTTGATATGAGTTTGCAACAATTATTGCTTATTTTCTGGGCGCGTAAAGGACTGGTTGTTGCCTATTTATTAGTGACCATGATAACAACCTTGATACTGAGCTTGAATACCCCTAAACAATATGTTGCCAGTACTTCGTTGGTCTCAGACCAGCCAGGTACTAATCCCATTACGGGTGAGCAACTACCGACTCAGTTAACAGCAGGGTATATGGCAACTCAAACGGATATTATTAAAAGTCCTATGGTAGCCATGACTGCTGTCGATATTTTAGGATTGATCAACGACAAAACGCTACAAGCCTCTTTTAAAAAAGACAATGAAGGTGGTGATCTTCGTCATTGGATTGCAGACGGTCTGATGAAAAAACTAGAAGTAATACCTTCGCGTGAAAGTAGTATTCTCAGTATTGATTTTTCAGCAACAGACCCCGAATTTGCAGCAAAAGCCGCCAATGCCTTCGCTCAAGCCTACATTCAAGTGTCTAATGAGTTAAAACGTCAACCCGCTCAACAAACTGCCGATTGGTTTGAAGAACAATTAAAAGTGTTACGAGAGCGCGTGGAAAAGACGAGAGAGGTGTTGTCCGATTTTCAACAAACGCATGACATTATCGCAACCACTAATGAAAGGATCGATTTAGAAGATGCTAAGTTGGCTGAGCTATCCAATCAATTAGTTAAAAATCAACTGGAAACCACCGATCTTTTGTCTAAAAGGAAACTATTAACAGAAAGCTTAATGAATCCAGAATCATTAAAGTCATTGCCTGAAATATTAAGTAGTCCAGTTTTGCAAGGATTGAAAGCCAGTCTTGCTAGTAGCGAAGCAAAATTTGCCGATTTGTCACTGCGTTTTGATCGCAACCATCCTCAGTATCGGCAGGCGGCAGCAGAAATAGCCGATTTAAAGAAGCAAATTAAAGCGGAAATGAATACTGTGTTACATGGTTTCAATAGCAATATTGAAGCGTCAAAAAATCGGGATATGAGTCTTGCGAACGCGCTGTCTAATCAGAAAGCCAGAGTGCTACAGCTTAAAAAACAGTATAACGAAATTGAAACACTGCAACGTGAGGTTATCAATGCGCAGACTGCTTATGATGCCGTTAATCAACGTTCTATTCAGATGCGTATGGAAAGTGAGATAAGGCAATCGAATATTGCGGTCTTAGATGCAGCGATGCCACCAAAAACAGCTGCTAAACCCCAGATAAAGTTAAATATGATTCTCTCGGTTCTTCTAGGAGCAATATTGGGAGTAGGTGCTGCGTTGTTTGCAGAAATTATGGATCGGCGAGTACGTTCTCCCGCTGATATTATTGGGGCGTTAGATTTACCGGTTTTTGGTGTTATTACGGCTGATCGCCCTTCTAAAAAATTTCCTTGGTCATTTGGAGTGCGCTCTTGAAATCATCAAATATAGGCGATTTACTGGTCAAGGAAGGCAAAATCACTCAAGCAGAAGCAGAGAAAATTTTGCAATTGCAACAACAACAAGGACTGCGCTTTGGTGAAGCTGGCAAAGCTTCAAAATTAATCAGCGAAAAAGATATTCAGCACGCCTTATCGCAACAATTTAATTTTCCGTTTTTAACTAACACTAATAGTGGGCTAAGTCAGAATTTGATTGCTGCTTATCAGCCATTTAGTCCACAAGTAGAAACATTACGCACTATACGCAGTCAGTTAATGTTACGCTGGTTTCATGATGACAAAAAAACTTTAGCAATAGTAAGCCCAAATAATACAGAAGGGCGTAGTTACTTTTGTGCAAATTTGGCAATTGTATTTGCTCAATTAGGTCAACGTACATTGTTAATTGACGCTAATTTACGTCAACCATGCCAACATTTATTGTTTAATTTGGGCGAGGGTCAGGGTTTGTCGGATTTTTTAGCTAATCGAGTGAATACTTCAGTGATTAGAAAAATACTCGAACTGCCCGATTTATCGATATTACCAGCAGGAACAATTCCGCCTAATCCGCTGGAGATTATTAGTCGGGGTCTAAATAATTGCTTAGAAAAGCTTGCTTTAAACTACGATGTCATTTTATTAGATACGCCTGCTGTCTCACAAGGCTCTGACGTACAACTACTTGCCCGAGGTGCTAGCGGCGCACTGTTGTTGGCAAGAAAACACCAAACACGACTTGCTGATATGGAAGCCATGAACGCGTTTCTTGAAAAGTCAAGCGTTGTTTGCGTTGGTGCCATCATTAACGATTTCTAACAATACGGGTAGCTGAGTAAAAAATAGCGTAATACTCCAAGAGTTTTCGGAGTAAATAAGTGTTTTTCCAACAAATTATGGCAACGCAATAGATGGGAAATATTCTAACGACTCAGGCAAAAACAAAGCGAATTATCCGTCATGTCATCATTATGGGTGGAATAAGTTTACTAATAAGTCAAAAAGTTTTAGCAGCGGCACTGTTTGATCACATTGTTCAACCTTATGTGGGAACACAGCTGATTTATGATAGTAACCTGTTGCGCTTACCTAAAAATTCACTCCTTGGAACGGTTAATAGCAAAGGCTCTTTTATTGAGCAACTTAAAGCAGGACTCGCGATAAACTGGCAAATAAGTCAACAACAACTGAAGGTCGATGCGAATATTAATCAAAATTGGTTTTCAACATTTAATACGCTTAATTATACAGGTTACAATGTATTAGCCCAATGGGATTGGCGGCTAACACAGAAATTAAAAGGTGAACTAAGCTACAACAACAGTTTAGTATTAGGTTCATTTCAGCAAATGAACGCACTAATAAATAACTTAAGAAACCGAGAAATTTATGTGGCTAACGGGGCTTATGAGATATTGCCTGATTGGTTTTTACGCGCTGGATTTACTCGTGACAGCACAAGCTATCCAGCGAGAGAACTACAAATAAATGATTTAGTGGAAAACCGCATAGATTTTGGTTTTCGTTATGCTAATCCTCTCGAGAACATGGTGGGTTTTCATGTTACCCTAACCGATGGAAAATACTCTAACCGTGCTGAGTCTTCAATTCTTGATAATGCCTACACTCGAGTAGATTACAACCTAGAAGGCGTGTGGAATTACAGTGTAAAAACCCGAATTAGGGGACAAATAGGCTACACGTCTCAAACCTTTGAGCATATAAAAAGCCGTAATTTTTCCGATATAATCGCTACAGGTGATATTTTATGGCAGGCTACTCGTAAATCATCGCTGTACCTAGAATTTTGGCGAGACATCTCCGCTGCCGATAACTTAACGGCTAGTTTTCAGCTAAACCAAGGTGTTAGGCTAACGCCCGCTTGGACATGGTCAGAGACACCTATGATTCAAGTTGAATTACCGATTTCCTATGAGCAACAAAGCTCTCTTGGTGCACTTGACTTTGGCAATACATCGATTCCTTTGCAACAAGCTAATAATTCAATGATTCAGCTTAATTTAAATTATACGCCGATACCCAATGTCAAAATGACCGCATTCGCGCTTTATGAAGAGCGTCGATCTAATAACCCATTACAGAGCTACCAGCATCAATCGGTTGGACTTACTATGAATGTCAGTTTCTAATGCACCTATTAGGATTTAATGGTTCACTCAAAATGACAAACCTGCTATCAATATCTTTCTTTAAGACATATTCAGCATGGCTACTGCTACCGTTTTTAGGCATTTTTTTTGGTGTACTCGCGTCTACTGCTGACCCACTTGCTATTGGCATGAGTGCATCCTCTTTCATTGGTATCGCACTACTCAGTAAACCGACATGGAATGTTGACCTGATTATTGTCTTAGGCTTATTTGTCTCTGGACTTGTCACGTTGTTTTTTGGTGATCTAGCGACCAAGATGATGTGGGGAGTGTCTATTTTAGGCTTTGTGTTGCTGATGACTGCTTTTTACCGATTGATAACGACACCACAACTGATTAAATCTACGCCCGCTTTTGTTTGGATAGCGTTGTTATTTTTTATTTACACGCTAGTCGATAGCGTTTTACAGCTCTATACAGCAAAAGAAATAATTGGTGGCTTTAAGCGTTACTTTCAAGCATGGGGCTTGTTGTTTGGCCTGTGCTGGCTGGATTTTAATAAAAAAAATGTCGATCGATGGTGTCTACTGGTGCTGGGTATTTGCTTGCTACAAGCCCCTTTTTGTCTGTATGAAAAGCTTGTTTTAGTCCCGTTTCGCGAAGGTTATGTTGAGTCTCTTCCAGGCTTAGAGGCGATTGATGTCGTAGCAGGGACTTTTGGCGCGCTTATGTTGGGCGGCGGCAATAGTGCTGAAATGGCGGTCGCATTGATTATGATGTTTGCTTTTCTGTTGGCGCGGTATCAAGCAAATATGATGCCTAGCAAACAACTACTGTGGCTTTCTCTATTATTGTTATCACCACTGGGAATGGGTGAGACTAAAATTGTCGTTATTTTTTTTCCACTGATGATCGCAGTGCTTTATCGTAAAGAATTTCTCTCTCGTCCACACTATCTAGTCGTTGCGTTAATTTTTGGCACACTATTCACCGCTATCACGCTTAACGTCTATATGATTATTAACAAAACGACATTGGATGGATTAATTTTTGATACGCTTAAGTACAATGTTTATGAAGTTGGCTACGGCAGTTTTTATCTTAATCGTACTACCGTACTGACTTTCTGGGCGGAGCATCAAAGCTCTGCTAATCCACTCTCTTTTTTATTTGGCAATGGCTTAGGTAGCACGCAAGAGGGCGATTCTTCAGGTCCTGGCGGTCATATCAGTATGCGCTATCCGAGTTCTGGTCTTGGTTTTACGGGAGCAGCAATGCTGTTGTGGGAACTCGGTGTTTTTGGTGTGAGTCTGTTTTTGTTGATGATAGCACTGGCGTGGCGTTGTGCGAATCGAGTGATAAAAGTAGCCGTTGATCCCGTAGCACGCGCTGATGCGACTGCCATTCAAGCGGGACTTTTTTTATTTGCTATTTACCCGTTCTATTTGAATTCACTATTCAATCAATTTAGTTTTCAAATGCTCTTTACGTTCATGCTAGGCTATCTAGCATGGCTACATAAACAATCTGTCGAGAATGAATCATGAGTGATAACCCTTATTCGGGTTCTGCAGTTAAACGCAGTGCAGGTCATTTTCTTGTTGGAAAAATTGTTTCTGCACTGCTAACGTTTACTATTTTGCTATGGTTAGTCCGTTTATTAAACGTTCCCGACTATGCCACCTATGTCACTTTAGCAGTAAGCTTAGATATGACACTCTTTATCTCTGGCATCGGACTTCCTTGGATGGAATCACGCTATTTGCCTGAATTTCGACTACATGCCTCTAAAACAATACTGATTCGTTTTATTGTGCAATTGATACAATCTCAGGTAGCACTGCTACTATTGGTTGCTATTTCAGCATGGCTCTGCTTGGATTGGTTACTGTTAAAAATGAACATGACAGCTTATTCGGAGGTCGTGCAACTCTGTCTAATAATGCTGGTTGTGGACGGTACGGGTCGCCGTCTTCGCGATAGTACCTTAAGTGCGCTACTACAACAGGGCTTAGCTCAAATCAGTTTAGTGATTCGTAACTTATTATTTATCATAGCCTTGGCTATACTGGTTTATAGCGGCGAAGTCAGTTTGATTCATGTAATCACTGCTGACCTGTTAGCTGCGTCAGTTAGTTTATTAATTTCGCTGGTCGGGTTATGGCGACATTTAAAACGTATCAATATCAGTGAAAATCCCAACTGGATAGCACCTAAGTGGTCACAAATGTGGGCAGTGGCAAGAAATATGTATTTCAGTTCAATGGTCACACAAGCGTATAGTTCACAAGTATTTACCCTGATTATTCGCTACAATCTTGGCGTAGAAGCGACTGCCGCTTTTGGCTTTTTACGCAATCTCTACAGCCAAGTGACGAGTTATTTACCTGCAACCTTGCTATTTGGCTTGATACGCCCCAAATTGATTGCCTCCTATGTTGGCGATGGGGGTATTGTTGAACTCACTCGTAATGCTAACATCATCGGTAAATTTAGCCTGTTTGTTCTCATGCCACTGCTAGTGTTTGCTTGGTTGATGGGCGAACAGTTAGTCGCACAGTTAAGCGGCGGTAAATTTCCACAATCTGGCTATTACTTGGCAGGGTTACTGTGTGCCGCAATACCATTGAGTCAACGGCAAATATTAGAGACGGTGGCGGTACTCACTGGCAACAGCCATCTGTGTAATTACGCCTCGCTACTGGGTATTTTGACCTTGCCCATGGCTTATGGACTCATACAAATTGGTTTTGATTTGTGGGCACCGATTATTGCCACTGCGTTGGGCAATCTACTTTTTTGTAGTACGATAGCTAAAGGTGTAACGAAAAACACCTTATATCACGCCGACTTATTAGGATATTACAAAATGCTGTTAGCGGCACTGCTTGGCTATTTAGCCAGTATGCTGATAATTTTTCCCGCGCAGGGTTGGGTGTCGATTATTGCAGTAGCAATATTGGCATGTTGCACTTTTTTACTAGCGGCGGCGATTATAAAACCTTTCTCAGAAACTGAGCGGTTACGCATTAATCAGCTTATCAAACGTAACTTATTTATATGGTAAAACCAATGTCAATTCGACTCCTGTATATAACTGCCGAAGCTTTTCCAACGTATCATGCTGATCTGGCGGTTTTATTCGGCAAGTACTTGCCGCGCTTAGGGCTATTTACCGACATAGTAACCGAGGCAAACTCCTCTGATACCTCAAAATCCACCATTAACTGGGACGGTGGTGAAGCATTGCTTTGTCAAGTGCCAGCTAACCGAGGTTTCTACCACATTGTTAAATTTATGCACAATGTAAACAGTTTACTGCGTTGTGATTCACAAAAATACGATGCGATACAAGTACGTGACTTGCCAGTCGCTGCTTTATTTGGCTTAATCATTGCTCGTTACAAAAAATTACCTTTTTACTACTGGATGTCGTATCCACAATCAGAAGGACAAATACATCGTGCTAAATCGCGGGGCTGGCGTGCAGGTATACGGTATTTTTTCCCTTTAATACTAGGGCATATCGGTAAATTTATACTTTATAAGATTGTCATGCCCTACGCGGATCACAACTTTGTACAAAGTACCAAAATGCGTGAGGATTTAGTGCAGCTCGGCTTACCTTTTGAAAAAATGACTCCTGTGCCAATGGCGGTAGACTTAGATACCGCTAAAATTGAAGACATACAGCCCATCAATGATGTCAGACTGGCAGGTAAACGCGTGGTTATTTATATGGGTACTTTAGGTCGCAATCGACAAATCGAAGTGCTATTTGAAATGCTCGCCTTAGTCAGAAAAAAACTGCCTGATATTTTGTTAGTTATTGCTGGTAGTACCGAAGATGCGGGACATTTAGCGTGGTTAAAAAAAGAAGCAGAACGTATTGGAGTGAATGATGCGATTGTGTGGACAGGATGGATACCGATGTCTGAGGCATGGCGTTATGCGCGGACAGCTGAAGTCGGACTGTCGCCCGTTCCAAGAGGTTTTTTGTTAGATATGGGAATTCCCACTAAAGTACTTGAATATATGGCTCTTAATGTTCCCGTGCTATGCAACGACAATCCTTATCAAGAACAAGCTGTTAAAGAAAGTGGTGCAGGGCTTTGTGTCAGTCTAAGCGCAGAAAACTTCGCCGAAGCCTTGCTGGAATTATTAGAAAATACCGCCCAGCGCAAACGTATGGCAACAATGGGGCGGCAATATATCACCGAATTTTGGAATTATGAAAAACTAGCGGCGGATGTTTTTACTGTTTATCAGAATTTGCTAAAGCCTCATAGTATTTAAGGAAAATACAGTGAGTCAATCATCAAAAGGCGAATTAATCGTAAAAAGCGTAGCGACGGCTGTCGTTGCAACCACTATTGTAGAAACGGGTCTAGGTTTTAGTAAAACCCTCGCTAAGCAGCCTATTATTTTGTTTGGTTTAGGTTTAGTAGCCGGCTATTTTACCCATAAATACCGTAAAGAAATTATCACACTTGCGGGTCATACTACTGAACAAAGCAAAGATTTTATCCTGCAACAAAAAAATAATGTCAGCGAGTTGTTGGCAGAAATTCAAGACAATAAATAGAGAGCAATAAATATTCACCCCGAATTTGAGTGACTTATGGATTCCAAGGTTTAAGTTAAAACAGCTATTTATTTCAAAAACGGCGATTATTTACTTATTATTCAAAAGTTTAACTATTTCATCAGCCGCAAGTTTGTGGGCAACTGGATTCCAATGACCATCCATCGGTAGAAAATCCATGCGTTCGCGCTGTTCATCCCAATGGCGTTTAAACACAGGCTGCATGTCCACTACATCAAGTTCCTGTTGCAAAGCCAGTTTTGAGAACAATTGACGATCATTTGTATTCCATGACCGTTCACGATTTTTAGAATAAATGGCTTTGCGATCACCATCGAGCAAAAACACCACGCGGAAACCATTTGCAGCACTTAGCAAGCGAAGCTCTGAAAAATAGTAGTTAAGCACCAACGCTTTTTTTGTTGAGAGGTCGTCCGTTTTATTAACCTGTGGCGTATTGCCACGAACGGACTTCAATGCTTTCGATGCCCAATCTGGAAACTTCAGGTTGTAGTAAAGGTAACGAATCAATGCTGACTTCAAGAGTCGCTTTTTATTAGGCGATTCGGTGTAGGGGTCATGTGTCACAGAGACATCTGTTTCATTAGTCACAAAAAAGCCACTGTGTCCTACGCTAGGCTTTGAAAGCAGTTGAGATAAATCGAATGGCTCAACAAAGAGTACCACGACAGCAGGTTTAATTTGTGGCGCAAAGTATTTAAGAATGTCCAGCGTGTCTGCCAAACCATTACCCGAAGCGGCTATTGCCTGAACTTTCTTTGGAAATTTTTCCTCTAAACGCCCTTGAACAGTGTCTGGAAAGTCAAGCATGAAACTTTCGATATAACTGTCGCCAATAACAAGCACCCCGCCTTTTTCCGATGAATCTGGCGAGTTGTTGAATCCCAGACTATTAGTAGTGCCAGTTCGAGCAGTTCCCATCGCCCACCCGTGAGACTCAACGTAATCTTGATTTGGAAGACAGCGAGCAAATGGTTTTTCAATGCTGGTTGCCTCCATACGCATACCAGAATTAACTGGCAGGAAGCGTAGCAAACCTTCCAGCATGGCAAGACAAACAAGCACACCCAAACTAATACCAAGAAAAAAGCGCATAGCGACTGTCAGTTAGAAATTGAAATAGAGAAACTCTGATACACCACGAGTCTCACTAATTGCTAGAAGTATGAAAGTGATAACGAGGGCGAATCCTAGAACCACACCGCCGATACCACCGTTTAGTCGCTCCTCGTAGGATGGGAGGATGCCTTTACCAAGCATTATATAAGCATTGGGTACGAAGAATGCAATTGCCGCACAAGCAGCAATCCATACAGCGCACTCGTCAATGTCCATGATTCGATTAATGCCAAGTAAACTGTCACTCGAAGAACCGTTGAATGTCCCCATTGTCATTGCGTGTAGAATGTTGAGGGCAATATCTATAGAGGTGGCACGAAAGAACACCCAAGAGACGACCACAGCCACGAAGGTCAGTAACCAACCAAGAGAAGTAATGGTAATATTTTGCCTTTCACCTAATAGATGGCGAATAGCATGATTGATAATCAAGTAAATGCCATGCAACGCACCCCAGATAACAAACGTCCAGCTTGCGCCATGCCACAAGCCACCGAGGAGCATAGTCGTCATTAAATTGATATGTCGCCGTGTTGCACCAAGACGATTCCCACCTAGCGGTATATACAAATAATCACGCAGGAAGGTAGAGAGCGTGATGTGCCAGCGTCGCCAGAAATCAATAATGGATCGCGCCTTGTAAGGTGAATTAAAGTTAATCGGCAGAATAATACCAAACATATAAGACAAACCGTAAGCCATATCCGAATAGGCTGAAAAATCAAAATAGAGCTGAAAGGTATAGGCAAGTGAGCCGCACCACGCTTCAAGAACAGTAAGATTAGCATAATTAAGATCAAATACAGGACCTACAAATTGAGCAACGCCGTCTGCTAGTATGACTTTTTTAAACAACCCAATGATAAAAAATAGCGTTCCAACCACTAAGCGACCACGAGAAAAAATGTGTGATTCAGCTCGATCAAACTGAGGCATCATGTCTTTGTGATGCAGAATCGGTCCTGCTATTAAATGCGGGAAGTAGGTAACAAACAATCCGTAGTTTTCCGCTTTATATTCACGAATTTTCGCCACATGGCAATCGACCAGATAAGCGATTTGCGTAAAGGTGAAAAATGAAATACCAATGGGTAGCGTGATGCCAAGTGGTGTGTAATCAGCCCCGACCACCCATGCTAGACTCTGGGCAAAGAAATTGAAATACTTGAAAAAGCTCAACAAGCTAAGATTGAACACCAGCCCCGTGATTAACGCTATCTTTGCTTTGCGATCGTTTTTCGCTTCCTTTTCTCGGCTAATCCACTGACCTATCAAGTAATTCACTACGATAGAACCCAGTAACAAGGGCAGGAAATTGATATTCCAGTAAATGTAAAAACCGATGGATGCCAGTAGCAGGAAGACAATAGACAAACGTAAGGAAAATTTCGAAAGGAGAAAATATCCAAGTAATGCTAAAGGCAAGAAGGCAAAAACAAATAGAAAAGTATTGAATAGCATCTACAAATCAATCGCTAGTTTGGACTTAAGGGTATTGCGCTAGAAGTATACTGAACATGTATAATCATTACAATTTAACTTACACGCTTTGCCACACGCCAATAAGTTCATCTACATAAGTCGATGTGGATTTTGGTTGTTGCGCTTGAGTGCTGAGATGCTCAATCAAATGCGGTTCATTAATCAGGCGGAACAATTGTTCTGACAATGCCATTACATCGCCGGCTTTAAACAATAAACCGTTGTCTTCGTGGCGGATAACATCGGATAGCCCCGCAAAGTTTGATGCAACCACAGGGCAACGCGCCGCCTGTGCAGAATAAACCACTAACGGGGTATTTTCGTACCACAATGAGGGCACAACCAATACATCTAAATCAGCTAACACGTCCGCAATATTCGCATTAGGAAACGTGCCACAAAATTCTATCGCATTATCATTACCTGCAAGTTGCTTTAATCCGTTGGCATAATCAGGAAAATCTGTTGGACTTCCATATATTTTTAAAATCGCTCGCCCAGATGCTAAGGTTTTAAACGCCTCGATTAGAACATGACAACCTTTATGTGTAGCCAGTGTGCCGATAAAACCAATTCTTAACGGTTGTCGGGGTGATGATCTCAGAGTATTAGTTGCCGTCACATCAATACCGAAAGCAGATTGTAGAATGCGTTCGGGCAAAACCCCGTATTTAACTAACCGCTCCGTCATCAACGCGGTGGGACTGACAATACGATTTAATTGATTGAGTCTAGCCATATTAACGCCCAATCGATTACCCGCCGCTTTTACTTCTATTCGATGCGGATAAGCGGGCATCACGCCTATTTGAGTTAGATACACTAAAAAATCGACTAAGGGAGTCGGTAAATAGCGTGCTATTTTGCCCAGTAGACCTTTGCGGGTATTTTGAACAAAATGTTTAACGCAGTTACCCGAATAACGGCTAGGTCCTGAACACAACTGACCATCGCACAATAACAGCTGAGCGGTGCTACAAATCGTCCAGAAATCGGTCGGTGTCATAAAAGCGGGAATACCCGCTTCTACCGCTTGTTCAATTAATCCTGTCCCTAAGCGATGCAAATTAAAAAAATGCACTACATCAGGGTTGAAACTGTCGAGAATTTGGCGAAAATACTGAGCGGCGAGGTGATTATCATAATCGATTTCCAGCAGCGAAGTCTGATTACCCATTGGCGTATAGGTATGATGAAAACGGTAGACGTGCAGACCCTCAAAATAATATTCATCACATCTATTCGCATCATTTAACGCGTGAGGTGCTGGATAACCTGTTAAAACGCGCACCTCATGACCACGCTTAAGCAGTTCGCGGGCGACTGAATAAGTGAGTATTTCAGTACCAGCGGCAAATTGCGGAAAAAACTGATGAACAGTGAGTAGTATTTTCATATCATTGGAAAGTAGTCAGGCTAAGTTTCTAGCAAAAAGTTAGCCTGACTCTATTAAGATTTAGCCAGTTCGCTTTCCATCCACGCGGCAGTGCGGATTAGACCATTTGTCATAGAGGTTAACGGAGTCCACTGCAATTGTTCTTGTGCTAATTGATTGCATAATACGCTCACCGGTACATCAAATGGGCGAGCAGGTAAATAGCGGCAAGCGATGGATTTTCCTAACACATTTTCCAACAAGACAATCAGTTCGTTTAAGCTGATGCCTTGCCCTGAGCTAATGTTAAAAACGCTGTGTGAACCGGTATAGTTCACTGCTTTAACAAACGCTTCTGCGACATCGCTGATGTGAATGTAATCGCGCGTGACACTGCCATCACCCCAAATCTCAATCGGTATGTCCTTAAGGGCATGGTGTAAAAAAACACCGACTGCACCTTGTGCGGTTTCTATGCGTTGCCGTTCACCATAAGGATTGGCAACGCGCAAGGCAATCGATTGAATGCCATGTAAGCTCTCAAACATGCGCAAATATTTTTCAATCATCAGCTTGGTAATGCCATAAGAAACCAGCGGATCCGTCGGATGCTGCTCATCAATGGGCAAATATTTTGGTATACCGTACACCGTACCACCCGAAGAGATAAAAATAATCTTTTGAACCTTGTTAGCCACCATTGCATTGAGCATTTGCAGTGTGCCTACCACATTGCTCTGTACGTCATAAATGGGATCATCATTAGAGCTTTTAGGTAAGGTGGTAGACACTAAGTGCAGCACGACATCCATGCCTTCAATAGCGGCATTTAAATCGTGATTACTCAGAATGTCCCCTGTCATCCATTCGACGGCTTCGTTATCAGCAAACTTTCGATAAGGTTCAACGCGAGGTCGCTCAAAAATTCTAAGTTCATGACCTTCCAGTAATAAACGATCCGCGATAGTTGAACCAATAAAGCCACCGCCGCCAAAAATAACACATTTCATTTTTTTTATACTTCCTCAAACGTCCAGAACTTAATATCTGGACGTAACTTGTTTAAGATGATAAGACTAGGTCGATTATTTTTTCAGCAAATCGCGGATTTCTGTTAACAATATTTCTTCGTTGCTAGGTACTTTTACAGGTTCAGCAGCGGCTTCTTCAGCTTTTTTCTTCATTGAGTTCATCAACTTAATCACTAAAAAGATAATTGCCGCCACAATGGTAAAATCAATGACGGTTTGAATAAACTTTCCATAGCCGATAACAACAGCAGGGACATCAATGCCCGCCGCCGTTTTCGTGGCTTCTTTAAGGGTAATTGCTAAATCAGAAAAGTTGACTCCGCCTAATAGCACGCCGATAGGCGGCATAATGACATCAGCCACAATCGATGACACAACCTTTCCAAAAGCACCACCAATAATGACACCGACCGCCATATCAACGACATTACCTTTTAGTGCAAACTCTTTAAATTCTTGTAGCATACTCATAGTAAACGCTCCTAAGTTTGTAATTAGATATTGAATTTGTATCGGCAACACTTTGTTGTCTAACAAATTATCGCACAAAATCACCTGTTCACACTGTAGCGATAATCACCACCTGAGCAAAGCCACCGCCGACCGTGCGAAAATTGGTAGTTTGCCCTTGATATAACCGGCTACTGGCTAATAATATTTGTTCCCCGTAAGTATACAAACGTAGATCAAATTTAAGCGTTGTTGACGGTAAGTGTCGCTCGCTGGGTGGCACTAAGGTTTGCGCAACATAATCACTGTGCAGAATCTCTGAAAATACTCGCTTAGTGAGTTTATCACCGCGATAAACCGCTTTGCTACCGTAGCCTTTATTGGGTTTGAAAAATAGTTGCTTACGCTTTGCCCACAGGGTTTCGGCATCATTTTTATCAACACAGATGGTCGGCGCAATACCGGCTAACAACGTGTTTATGGTGTCGCACTCCACACCTAATTCTTGTAATAGATTCCGATTTGTTAATATCGCTAAGTTTCTTTTATCGGCGTACAGCGCGTGTGCCCTTGGATGAGGCGTAACCACCACAGCGTTAGCAAGATAGGCTGCGCGTAATGCTTGTTGTGCCGGTTCATCGAAGCCAAAATCCGTTAAGCGATTATAGATAAGATCAATCCGTAAATTACCATGCCAAACAGCATTATCACGGTAAATAAGCGCGCTAGGATCACAGACAACTGCGTTAATGTTATGCCGTTCAAAAAGTGTCTGAAATAAAATAAATTCGGGTAGTAAATATTGGCTATCTGGATTTTCATCGACTATAGCAATAGAACGTAACGGTTGTTGACCGCGTTCCAGCTGCCATTCGTTATGAAACATGGCGATAAAAGCGGCTTCTGGATCAGCTGTTTTGTGAGTTGTTAATTCAGTATGGATGGTTTTTTTCGATTGTATTAATAAGGCGTTGAGTAACGCACCACCCGCATTGGTATTAATTTCTATCAGTTGTGAACCGGTTGGCGTTAAATGAAAATCGTAACCCAGAAAAACGCCGTGTGCTTTAGGAATAAACGTGGCTGAGTGCGGTGAGTAGGCTAAAACATGTTCTTGATAACTAGGTAAAGCAATCACTTTTTCTATTGCGGCAATAAGATGACGCTGTTTTTCAATAATGGTGTCGCAAACAAACACCGCCACATCGGCGAAAAGATGCGGACGGTCTTCCACCAGCATTTGATAGAGCCTTGCGTTACCCTGTTTAACTAAGTTGGCGCGTAAAGCGTCTTTATCGATTGCAATACAACGACACTGGTCATTAAGCTGTTGGGCTTTCTGCTCACAGGTATAATCGAAGTCAAGTTGACCGGTAGTTTTAGAAAGGTTGGGCGATTTCATGAGTTACGAACAAAGGTTCGGAATAAACAGCGGTTATGGGGCTGATGAAGATAAACCACAATGTACATTTGGGCTATGATTATTTAATAAGTTGAGGCAGCGTGTTTTCGCTGCTATGTCTTATAACGCATAAACTACGTTATATAACATAGTTTAATAAAAATAACAGGCGGTTGATTTTTAAAAGGATAATTAAATCAATCAGTTATTTTTTTGGCATTAGTTATGCTTTTATATCGCCATATTTAGCCATTTAATTGTATAACAGAGGTGAAAAATGAATCAGGAATTAGCACAGTCAGACGTTAAAAGAAACAATAGCGGTTCTTTGCTATTGGGAACTGGTTTAGCAGTGGCATCGATGATTTTAGTCCCCGCATTGGCTATGCGGCTGGGTTTAGGTGCGAGTTTGACAGGAGCGTTAAGAATCGCATTAATGAAAGCATCAAGTCGTGCCGTCTGTGGTAGCCCAACAACGCCTAATGAATCAACTTTGTCAGATAACAGTTGTCGCTAAGTCTTGCCATACCAATAAACTTTGTTAATCGTGGAATCTTCAATAAATTAGATGAATGCTCTGTTACCAGCGGTTTAGGGAATGGTCTCGCTTTCTGTTGTTGTCAAAGGTAAACTTTGTTAGCATAATAAATGAACTAACATAAGGAATGGGTTAACTAAATAGGTTTTACCATGAGCGAAGCTAAAAAAACGTGTGATCTTTGCGGCTTGACCGTTGAAGTACCAAATTTCACGTTAAAAACTAAAGAGGGCGAAAAATCATTTTGTTGCGAAGGCTGTCTAGGTATTTACCAGATGCTACATGAAATTGAAGAGACGAGTGAATCCGACAACAAGCAGTCGTAATTATTCGCTACTCATTCACATAATTTAAGAAAAAATAAATATGAAACACGCTAAAGTAGCTAACGAAATCATTAAAGGGTCTATGACTTCAGCAACGATACACAGTGGGAGAAGATTGATGGGTAATATTGCTAAACATCCAGTGTTAGTTTTTGGCTTAGGGGTAGCAGCTGGCTATCTGGTTTACAAATACCGTAAAGAAATCGTTTCTAGTACGACTAAAGTCGTGGATGCGGGTAAAGATTTTGTCTTACAACAAAAAGAAAATCTGGAAGACATTATTGCGGAAACCAAGGAATAATAAATCCGCACCGCTTAACTCATCATCAATGGATGTCTTTCTGTCAGTTACTGTCAGGGCATCCTTTTTGTTTTTATGACTCGCATCACTATGTCTATTCAAAAAGAATTTGTACTGCGTTATCAAATAGACGGGCATGTCAGGTTTCAAATACCCGCGCGGATTTGTGAAACGACTATCGCTAAAGCAATCACCGATGGCATTTTGGCAATAGACGGTGTGTATCGCGTCAATCTCTATCGTAACCAACATAAATTGTCGATTCGTTTTCAAGAATCAGTGTGTGATTTTAAGACACTGGCACGGCAACTATCTGAGTTGCTTGCTGATTTAGAAAAAAACGGTGAGTTTGAGCAAAAAACGGTTGCCGAAACGGGACGAATCTTGGCGTGGAAAGAACGCGCCAAAGCTAAATTAAATAGTTTTAAAGCCACGCGCTGGGCGAAAGAAAAATACGGCGATGTGAAAGAAACCGTGCAGGCGGCTAAAATCATTACTAAGTTGGGTATGAAAAAACCCTCAGCGTTTGTTAATGATCCCGAAAAAGCCATGATTGATTTTTTCAATGATATTTTGGTGCTGTTTCTCATTAGACTCCATTGGACAAATATCACCCAACAATGGTTATTAAAGCCGCTTAAATATCGTTATGAATGGATGGCTTTATTTTATATGTTCTTCTTATTGGTACGTTCGCGTAAAAAGAAATAGTTTTTGGTACGCAGTGAATCACTGTTATTAAGTTAATAACACACGTTGTGCAGGAGTAAAACAGCTTTAGCTGTTTTTTAGCCAATAGCTAAAGCTATTGGATTCCTGTCATTGCTTAATACTTGGCTAAAACCCTCGGAGGTTTATCCAACTACCTCGCTACACACACTCACTCTGAGAGTTCTACAGTCATGGACATGCAAACCTTCACCCCGACACACTACAAGCTCATTCACCAATTAACCAGACGAATCAGAATCATTTCGCCTGTGTTAAAAAACGATGCTGAACGCAGCACCATTTTTGAAATCATTCTCAAAAAAAGACCTGAAATAAAAAAAGTTCGTTCAGTCGTTGCCTTGGGTTGTGTGATTATTGAATTCGATCCAGCAGGATTGCCGAAAAAGAATTTATTTATTTTACTAGATGCCGTGTTGGGCAATATTGCTCAAAGGCAGGATAGTTCTCACACACCGCATAAAAAAGTATTCGATGGCAAAGTAAACGAAATAGACCTCGCGGTGGAAGGCATGAGCTGTGCCTCATGTGCCTTGCTGATTGAAATGGTACTCAAGCGTGATGCCAGAGTAAAACAAGCCAGCGTTAATTTCGGCACATCCACGCTTACGGTACACGGGCAATTATCCAAAGCCGATGTAGACGAAAAAGTAGCGGGGTTAGGTTATAAAACCTATGCAATGGACACACTATCGCAACGCAGAAACTTAATAGATAAAGAATACCAACGCATTGCCGATGCTAAACGCCGTTTTATCTGGTCTAGTGTATTAAGTTTTCCTGTCGTCGTGGTCGGTATGAGTATGCCCAGTACCCGCTGGTTACATTGGATGCAGTTCGCGCTCACCACGCCTGTGGTGTTTTGGGCAGGTCGGTCATTTTTTATCAAAGCGTGGCGATTAGCCAAACAACGCACGGCGAATATGGATTCACTGATTGCCTTGGGTGTGGGTTCAGCTTACGGCTACAGCTTACCCGCGCTACTCAATCGCAGAGGACATCTGTATTTTGAAGCAGGCGCTGCAATTATCAGCTTTGTATTATTGGGGCGATTTTTAGAAGAACGTGCCAAAGGCAAAGCGGGTGAAGCGATACGCCAATTGGTCGATTTACAACCGCAAACCGCTACCCGCATAACCGATGATAAAGAAACCATTGTTGGTATTGATGACATCATCATTAATGACATCCTATTAGTCAGACCCGGTGAAAAAATTCCTACTGACGGTATTGTGATACAAGGGCTATCCACCGTTGATGAATCAATGGTGACGGGCGAAAGTGTGCCAGTCATTAAAGACATTGGCAATAAAGTTATTGGCGGTTGTGTGAATGGTAGCGGCGTGTTACGCATACGCGCCACCGCTGTCGGCATGGATACCGTATTAGCGGGCATTGTTCACATGGTCGATCAAGCACAATCCACTAAATTACCGATACAAAAACAAGTCGATAGAATTTCAGCGGTGTTTGTGCCGTCCGTGATGGTGTTGTCTGGATTAACAATGGCAGGTTGGTTATTGGTCGGTGCGCCGTTTGGTTTCGCGTTTGGCAATGCAATTACTGTATTACTGATTGCTTGCCCTTGTGCATTAGGTTTAGCAACACCTGCCGCGATTATGGTCGGTGCTGGACAAGCAGCGCGGGAAGGCATTTATATTCGTAACGGCGAAAGCTTAGAAACTGCCGCTAAACTCAACGTTATCGTATTCGACAAAACGGGAACGATTACCGAAGGCAAACCCAAA